>JAUVES010000028.1 GCA_030594675.1 Candidatus Nanohaloarchaea archaeon | reverse complement strand
TTAGGCTTTGCCTTATCGCCATCCATTTCCCAGTTATCAGGACAGGCACTGGCGCAGGCACTGCATCCCATGCATGCTTCCTTATCAAAAACAACCTTGTACTTTACCATAATATTTCACCATTATAAAGAACGATAGGTTTCAGAGATTTAAATAGATTACTATACAGATTCAATCATAATTCCAACTCATTCCAAGTTCCCGTTTAAGCATTACCTTTATATCAAGAATCTCAATATTATATTTCTCTGAAAGTTTTTCAATCAACTCATCCTGTTTCTTATTTTTTTCATCAGTATATTTACATTCAACAATATTATTATCAAAAACAAAATCCAGCTCAATAGACTCATCTATATAATAAGAAGGATTCTTATCTTTTATCCTCAGAAATACTACATTCTCAAAAAGTCCTCCTGTATCCCTAAATCCAGTCAGCACGTTTCTTATTCCTGTGTCGCCAAAATATACCTTCCTTGGCGAAGCAATCCTTTCATTAGGGCTTCCATACCGACCAATCATATAGATAATATATGTCTCCTCAAAATAAGACAAGTATCGTCTGACCGTATCTACAGATATCTTAAGTATATTTGCTAACTTATTATATGTCAGCCTCTTTCCGACCCGTTCAGAAAGCAGAGAAAGCAGACTGAAAACAACAGCTTTATCCTTTATATTATGATAAGCCACAATATCTTTATACACTATGTTCTCAACAAGCTCTTTAAGATAATCAACATCCTGCGTCAACACATATTCAGGTATCCCACCAAGCATCAGATATTCCTCAAAATATCTCTTAAGCAACACATGGTCATACTTTTTAACTTTAACACCTCTGAACTGAAGAAACTCATCAAAATCAAGAGGCATAATTTCAAAAGTCTTTGTCCTCCCTGTAAGAAATGCTCTCTTGTCTCTCAATATAGAAGCAGATGAAGATGAAATTATGATTTTCAGATTTGTCATATCATAAAGATTCTTGATTTCCTGATGAAAACCCTCCTTATAAGCAATTTCATCAAGAAATATATATGCCTTCTCACCCACAGGAATTTTATTGATTTCTCTGTATCCATCTATAATTTCTCTGATAGTATGTGCCCTAAGCTCAAAATTATCAACAGATACATAAAATATGTTTTTAGCTGGTACTTTTCTTTTTAAAAGTTCAGCAATCGTCTGCCTAATAATAGTGGTCTTGCCGACCCTTCTCAACCCGGTGATAACAATAATGCTCTTATTATCGATATTCTCCATAATCCTATCAAGATACTTTGATCTCCTTATCGTATTGGGACTGTAAGGCTCATACCACCAAGGATTATACTCTTTAAGAACTTCTTCCATGAGTATATGTTATACATCCACCTTTATATAGCTTACGATACCATCGTAAACAAAACCACAAAAGCTTACGATACCATCGTAAGCTCATCTCATCTTCTCAGCAGCAAGTATCTTCTTGATAGCAACAATATACGCAGCAGTCCGGTAATCAGTCTTGAAAGCACCTGCCCACTTACGCACATCTGTAAAAGCATTGGCCATCACCTTCTCAAGCATTGAAAGTACCTTATCTTCACTCCAGTAATTGCCTCTCCTATTCTGCACCCATTCAAAATAACTCACAGTGACACCTCCTGCATTTGCAAGTATATCAGGCACCACAATTACTTTGTTCTTATGAAGTATCTTATCTGCTTCAAAAGTTACAGGACCATTAGCCATCTCAAGTATAATCTTCGCCTTAACTTTATCAGCATTATCACCAGTGATCTGGTTCTCAAGCGCAGAAGGTATAAGCACATCAACTTCAAGCTCAAGAAGCTGCTCATTTGTTATCTTCTTTGCTCCGGAAAGCCTTGTAACAGTCCTTTCAATCCTCTTACAGCTAATCACCTTAGCAATATCAAGCCCATCAGCAGAATACACACCGCCTTTTGAATCGCTCACTGCTACAATCTTATACCCCCATGAAGAAAGTATCCTTGCAATATTAAGGCCAACATTTCCAAAGCCCTGCACAGCAACAGTAGGATTATCACCAGTAATATCTTTCATAGACCTAAGAACATAAGCGCCGCCCATAGAAGTTGCATAATCACGGCCTTTGCTTCCACCAATCTCAACAGGTTTGCCTGTAATCACACCAGGAGAATGCTTGCCATAAATAGTCTCATACTCATCAAGCATCCACGCCATAACCTGGGAATTAGTATATACATCAGGAGCAGGTATATCAACATCAGCACCTATAAATTTATGGACTGCCCTGATATATCCCCGGGACACCCTCTCAATCTCACCTGAAGAGCACTCCTTGGGATTAAAAGCAACCCCGCCTTTAGCACCGCCATAAGGAATATCAACAACAGCACACTTAAGCGCCATCCAAAAAGATAGTGCCTTCACTTCATCAATATCAACATCAGGATGAAACCTTATGCCTCCTTTAGTAGGTCCGCGCGCATCATTATACTGTATCCTGTACCCTTCAAGATACCTGACAGAGCCATCATCCATCCTGACCGGAAAAGTGAATATAAAAGTTCTTTTAGGCTTCCGCAAAACATCAAGCTCTAAAGAAGATATGCCTGCAACCTTGGCTGCCTTATCCATATCTTTCATCGCATTATCAAAAGGATTATCATTGCATTTTCCGCATATGCAAGCCATATCTACACCTTAGATATATTCAGCAGAAAATCTTTAAAAATGTTGCACTGATCACTTCTTCTTATCATCAATCTTAAGATACAGAAAAAACACAATGACCAGAAGAACAGCAGCCATGGCAAAAGCATAAGAAAAACCAAGATTCTGCAGTACCCACCCAGAGAGTGGAAATCCAATAATACCACCAAGACACCCTAACATAGCTTTAACAGAACCTGATGTCGCCCTTATCTTTGAAGGAGTATGCTTATGCACATAAGTAATCATCACAGGACCGAACACACCACCAAGACTGGAAAAAATAAGATAAAGCACAACAGCAATCACAAGCGATTTTGCAAGACCTAACAGCAATAGAAAAACAATAAAAATAATTGGTGCTGCCAAAAAAACATTCTTCTCACTCTTAAGCATCTTAAGCACCTTCCCGCTTAACTGCGGAGCAAATATGGCCACAAAGAAAATGATGGCAGCAAGAGGACCAAACATATAAGCCTCAAGGCCAAGATGCAAAAGATACGGCTGGAGTACAGACCCACCAAGACCACTGACAATAGCAGATACAAAAGTTCCAAGAAATATCCAGAAAAGCACATGATGCCCTTTAACATAACCTAATGCCTTCTTGGATACCGTAAAAGTCTCTCTGAAAGAATCGCCAATTGTAATTCCCTTCTTTTTTTCAAACCTTTCAGGACCGAAAAAAAAGATAAAAACAGATAGAAACATAAACAACATCCCGGTAAGAAGCCACACATAACTCATATTTAGATACATCACATAAGCAGAAAGGCTAAAAGCGATAAAACTGCCAATTGCACCATAGCTATGGACATTAGAGATAACCTTCTGCAAATCTTTGTTGAACTTTTCCTGCTTCACATGATCAACAAGCCAAGCCATATATGCCCCACTGAAAAGACTGCTAGCTCCACCCACAAAGAAAATAATAGCAAGAATAACATAAAATGAACTTGACAGGCCTATAGCAATAAAACCCAGACCCACCAGCAGATAACTTATAAAGACCGAAACCTTGCGGCCATAGATATCAGCAATAGCACCAGTAGGTATCTCAAAGATTAACTGGGCAAGCATCCACGTAGCAATCAGTATAGAGTTCTGGAAATAATCAAAACCGATAAGCAAAAAATAGACCATAATAAAAGGTGAAACAAAATCAAAAAGCCCATCCAGAAAACGATAGACATAAAAAAACCACAATTTCTCAAAATGCAGTGGTTTCTTAAAAGGAAGATTCATCAATATCACAAAAGATCTATACATCCAATATTAATCCTACAGAATATAAATAACAGCATAACACGACCAAAAAGATAAAAGGTTAAACACCAAAAAAACATCTATGAAAATCTACTTCGCCTGCGCAATGCACGGAAGCTTCAGTAACACAGGATTCAGCACCTTAAAAGAACTAAGAACCGCACTTCAACAGGCAGGATTCACCCTGGTAACAACACACCAGACAGAAGATAACATAAAAGAGATAGAAGAACCCCTCGGCTCGGAACACATATACAAAAGAGACAGAAAATGGATAGAAGAATGCGACATAGTAGTTGCAGAGATATCAAACCCAAGCCTTGGCGTAGGCGCAGAGATAACAGACGCAATATACCTAAACAAGCCAGTAATAGGCCTCTACGCAACAGAAGGCAAAAATATATCAATGTACACAAGAGGACAGCTAAAGGCCAATAAAAACTGCACAGAAACAAAATACACAGACACAGAAGACTTCATCAAAAAAGTAAAAGAATTCTCAGAAAATATAACAGCGTAATTACAATCATCAACAGATTGAGCATGCCACCCGACCGCAGGGAGCGGTGGCTCTGATACCCGGGCTTTCATAAGCCCGTAACATTCTTAAATCTCCAAAACCAAATAACCCCCATGTCGCATCTGATAGGTATAGTAGGAAAGCCTTCATCAGGCAAATCAACCTTCTTCAACGCAGCAACCCTCGCAGGAGCAGAGATGGCATCATATCCATTCACCACAATAAAGCCCAATGAAGCAGTCGGATATGTAACGACTGAATGCCCATGCAAAGAGCTCAACACAAACTGCAATCCAAAAAATTCAGTCTGCAAAGACGGCACAAGGATGATACCAGTAAAATTACTAGATGTAGCTGGCTTAGTTCCCGGAGCACATGAAGGCAAAGGCATGGGCAACCAGTTCCTTGACGACCTAAGGCAGGCATCAGTCCTTATACACATAGTAGACTGTTCAGGAACAACTAACGAGAAAGGAGAACCGACAAAAGGCTACAACCCAGAAGAAGACATAAAATTCCTTGAAGAAGAGATAGGCCTCTGGCTGTTCCAGGTAATAAAGAACAACTGGTCAAAGATGGCAAGAAAGGCAGCAATGGAAAAAAGAGACATGATAAAGGCAGCAGCAGAAAACCTTGCAGGGCTGGGAATAAAAGAGAGCCACATAACAGAAGCTGTCAAAGACCTCACAACAAAAGACATGGACAAATGGGATGATAATACCTTAAAAGATTTCGCCTTCCACCTAAGAAAATTATCAAAGCCAATAATAATCGCAGCAAACAAGATGGATACAGAAAATGCAGAAAATAACCTAAAAAAACTAAAGGAAAAATACAAAGACATGATAATAATACCAGTAAGCTCAGCAGTAGAATTAGGCCTGAGAAAAGCTGCAAAGAGCAACATAATAGACTACACTCCTGGAGACAGCAGCTTCAGCATAAAAAATCCGGGCAGGCTTGACAATAACCAGAAAAAAGGGATAGAATTCATGAAAGCATACCTGGACAAGCACAACAACACAGGAGTTCAGAAATGCTTAAACAGCGCAATCTTTGACCTCTTAAACTACATCACAGCATACCCTGTAGAAAACGAGAACAAGTATTCAGACAGGCAAGGTAACGTGCTTCCTGACGCCTTCCTTATACCAAAAGGAAGGACAGCAAAAGAATTTGCATACCTTGTACATACAGACATAGGAGACGCATTCATCCACGCCATAGACTGCAAAACACACAGAAGAATAAGCGCAGACCATATAATAGAAGATAACGACATTATAAAGATAGTAAGCGCAGCGAAATAAATCTTACTCCTTGGTATAAAACTGTTTTTCATTATAATTCCTAAGAAGCTTCTTGCTTGGAAAAAATAGGGGAGATGGCAAATCATCAAGAGCAAACCAGCCCCATTCTGTAATCTCATCAGGTTCCATAACTTTGGCTTCCCCCTCAAAGTCTTCAGAAAACAGTCCAATAGTAGCAAAATGAGCTGCTTCAACAATATCATTGGTGACACAGATGACATCAGCATCATTTAACTTAATACCTGTTTCTTCCATCACCTCCCTGGCTGCACCTTCTTCAAAAGATTCTCCAAAATGCAGTTTCCCTCCAGGCATTGTCCATGTGCCTGCACCATTCATTAAACTGTCCGCCTTTTCAGGATCAACATGTCTCTTTCCAAGAAGTACTTTATCATCCTTAAGAATCATGACTCCAAAACCAATACCCATTTTCTTATCTGGCATAATAAATACTTGATCTGGATTAATATAAATGTTTTATTGAGATGCAATTATTAAATATATTAGCTATTCACTAGT
Organism: Candidatus Nanohaloarchaea archaeon; assembly: GCA_030594675.1. Lineage (GTDB taxonomy): Archaea > EX4484-52 > EX4484-52 > EX4484-52 > GLR71 > GLR71. Next base: position 1,110 of record JAUVES010000028.1, on the reverse strand, counting down.
ATAGAAAAAACATATAAACTTAACTCTACAATAAAACTTCTATGGTAAAAGAAGTAGACATACCATTCAACATAGGATACTATAATATACGCAAAAGACTTATACTTGAAAAACTTCCGTTCAGTAAATATATTGAAGAAGTCGGGGAAATCTGGGAAAAATATAAGCCTGAATTTGAAAACATAGACTCAAATATAGAACACCGCATAGCAAATTTTTACAATGCATTGATTAACTATTGCCCCAAAAAAGTGCAGAATTGCCAAAATATAGACAAAGCCACGAAAGAATTTGAAGAATTCCTAAAAAAAGATACAGGAGAAGACTACAAGATCAACCTAATTCTAGAGTGATCCTTCAATGAAAAACTAATAAAGATTGCACACAATATCAATCTTATGGAAGGAATATTTCGTGGCAACAGCGATATTGAGCTATACCCGACCGAAGAAGAATTTAATAATATCTCTATACCAACTCTTGAGACAAAAGACAATAAGCAGACAGAAAAATACAAACCTCTGGAATGTACACTAAAAAGCCCACACCATCCTGGTCTAGAAAGAAAAGCACGCCTTCAATACGAAGATTTTGACAGCGTGGGCGATGGTATAGAAGTAAACTTCAAAGATGACACTTATTTTGTAAAGATAAACAATCATGCCTCAAATCTCATATCTGAGAGAGACTCTTTTGGAACAAGACACGGGCTTGGTGAATGGATAACAATCTACATTTTAGAACGTATAGATGAGTCCAGAAGACACTTCCTAGATATGACTGAAAAACTTTAAATTTTATATACAACAAGACACAAATAAAAGACCATGATAGACATAATAGCATACTCACTTGTAGCATTATTCTTATTTCTTTCATCTCTTGCCATAATAGATGTAAAGGCAAGACTGAAGCACAAGCCGGAAACAGCACTCAACAGCCACGAAAAAACACTTGTAGACAACGCATCAACAGATAAAGAACAACCGCACAACATAGAAATCAACAGGATACCGATAGATAACCCATCAACAGAACACACAATGATGCAAAAGACAGAAGAAGAATGCAAGCTTCATCCAGATTCAACAGAAACAGTGACTTCACACG
>JAUVES010000060.1 GCA_030594675.1 Candidatus Nanohaloarchaea archaeon | reverse complement strand
ATACAGGTTTGTAAGTGATTTTCCTAGTATTGCATTCCTTGCAGAGCCGATATGAAGTGGATGTATTGGATTTGCAGATACATACTCAACAATAAGCTTTTTCTTATTCCCTTCATTTCCTGAACCATACTTCTCTTTCATGTCTGAAATATTTTCAATGACCTCACAGGAATATTTTTCAGGATTTACATAAAAATTAATATAAGGTCCAAGGACATCACATCTTGAAATAATCCCTTTGCCGGGAATCTTAGAACCAATCTTGTCCTTAAGCTCCAAAGCAGCACTTGCAGGATTCTTTTTCACAGTCTTGGAAAACTCAAAGCAGGGATATGCAAAGTCTGCATCAATATTTTTTGGTGGTTTTTCTATCCTTGCATTCTTGATGCCTGCATACCTAAGAAGCATTGCAACTTCTTTTTTTGCCATATTATATGCATACATACCTATCAGTCTTACTTTATGCATATATCTATTTAAAAACTGCAGAGAAAACGACTATCTTTTCTTGATTTTTATAGCATCCGCAAGTGTATATACCATTCTTTCTCTGGAACCGCCATTAGGTCTGAATCCCTTGCTATCTTTTCTGTCCCGATTGTTTTCAGAATCTTTGTCTTTCTTGTTATTGACAACATTGCCTTTCTCATCAAGCTGCTCAATCTTCTTGATTATGCGGATATTAAGTTTCTTTTCCAGCTTTTTTGCAAGGCCTATCCTCGGCTTGAAATCTCCATGCTCAATCTTCTGTATTATAGAACTGTGCTCATTAACCTGGACTCCAAGGTCTTTCTGGGTTATATCTGCCTTTTCCCTTGCAGTTTTCACAATTTCGCCGTAATCATCCACAAACTCAAAATTAACTCTTGGCATCTCTGTTTTTTTCTTGAATACTTTTCTGGCAGGTCGTGAAGAACTTTCTTTCTTACCTTGTACACATGTAAAACACACATCAAGCTTTGCGCCTTCTACATCAGCTTTCCTTGTGTCCCTGTTCTTACCGCAAATATCGCATATTCCCATTGGATTCACTATATTTCTTGTTTTTTTGCGTCTCATAGAAAGAGATAATAAAATATCACAGCAAACCTTTTTAAATGTTATGTTGCTGTATCATAATTATAGCATATTTTGTTAATAATCAAAAAACATTTATCAATATACAATCAAATAAAATATTATGGCAGACAGACAGATAAAAAAAGAGATAAGAGATACCTACGATATCATCTCAGATCATTTCAGCAGCACAAGAGGATATCTATGGAAAGAATGTACTGATTTCATAGACAATTCACCAAAAAGCTCAAAATTCTTAGATATTGGATGCGGCAACGGACGCAACATCTTCTACGCAATAAAGCAGAACCATAATATCACCGGGTGCGATATATCATCCAGACTTCTTTCTATAATCCATACACAGCAGGAAAATATCCCCCTGTTCCAGTGCGATGCAGTCTCACTCCCCTTAAAAACAAATTCCTTCGACAGGATTCTCTTCATAGCTACAATCCATCATCTTCCATCAGAAAAGGAAAGGATCAAAAGCCTGAAAGAGATAAAAAGAATATTAAAAGCAGAAGGCAAAGCACTCATATCTGCATGGGCTATAGACCAGCCAAAATTCAAAGATATAAAAACAAAAGATGGCGACATAACCCTAAAATGGAACAACACATACGATAGGTTTTTCCATCTTTTCAAAAAAGGAGAACTGGAAATTCTCTGCAAGAAAGCAAATCTCAGCATAATCTCCGCATTCAGTGAAAAAAACAACTATTATATCGAAGTTTCCAATAAATATTAATATCTATCTGTCACCAATACATATTGATTGATATGTTTTGCCACAAATGTGGAAAAAAGATTGATGAAAACTGGGATTTCTGTCCATCATGCGGTGCCCAGGTGATGAAGCCTCTAAAGTTCAAAAGACAGGAGCCGTCATTCTCTATAGATAATCTTCTAAAATCCTTTGATAAGCAGTTCAGGAATTTGCCACATCAGATGGAATCTGATATGAGGCGTATGGAAAAAGATTTTGAAGTATTCAACCTGCGACCTGTATCAGAGCCAAGAATGAAAAAGAACGGCTTCAGCGTATCTATAAAGTCTGGCACAGGCCAGAAGCCAAAAATAAACATAAAAACATTTGGTGATGTTGATCCAAGAATAGTTCAGGAGCAGCTTGAAAGAAAGTTTGGTATAAAGACTTCTGCCTTGCAACCTGCAGGAAGGAAAGTTGAAGTAAGGCCACGACCGGAATCCTCAGCAAAACCTATACCTAAGATAACTGAAGAGCCAAAGACAGACATAAAACGGCTTCCCAATCAGATAATAATAGAGATAAAGCTTCCTGAAATAGAATCCGAATCAGACATAACACTCCACACATTCCCTGAATCAATTGAGTTAAAAGCAATAGGTAAGAACAAGATGTATTTTAAGATAATCCAGATTCCAAAAGACTGGGCACTTTCAGGAAAGAAATTCAAAGACAGCATCCTACAGCTTGAGTTTGCACCCCGATGCTAATCTCTTATTATACTCCTTGACATACCTGCCAAACTCTTCCATACCTTCAGGACCGATTTTATCTTCCATATGTTTATTGAATATCTCAGTCCTTTTCCTGTATTCATCACCAAGCTCTTTTCCAAACCTTTCTGCAACAGCTTTTGAATCCTTTATAATATGTCTCATATTTTTCTTGTCAAAAAAGTCAAGATTGTCTGCATAGCACAATATCTTCTCTTCAATGCTCTTGGGCCTGTAATCTTTCACAGGAAGCCCTGCCTTCTTTGCATCTTCAGAACTTATCCCAACTCCAATATGCCTCTCAGCTGCTTTTGCATACCTATAAAGCCCAAGCGATTGCAGGTAATCAGAGCCTTCAACTCCATGCAATACTTTCTCTTTGGCAGTTGCATAACCAATATCATGAAGTATGCATGCACTCCTCAAAAACATAATATCTATTCTGCCAGAAATCCTGCCTGCAAGAAATACAGACAAGTCACGCACAATGATAGAATGGTTGATAATCTCATCTTTCCATTCCTTTTTGTACTTTTCAAATCTCTTTTCAAGAAGTTCAAGCGCTTTTTCCTCAGTTATCATACTGATTCTTTGGAAAAAGCTCTATATATTTTTATATGAGTTATCAGTTCGCCCATCACTCATCATCAATTCAGGTCACCTCGCGATGTTCATCATTTAACCCTTATATACTTCAGAAGATAATTTTAAATATTAAAGGTGATATCTTTTTGGCGCAGGACACAAGAGTTTTTATAAAATGCAGATGTGGGCACACCTGGATGGAGACTGATCCTGATGTACAGAAAGACATCGTCATAACATCAAGTACAATTGACGAGACTAAGCTTGCCATAGCATATAAATGTGAAAAATGCGGTAAAAGCACTACTGCCTATCTGTACACACGATAAATATAGAAAAAAATATACCGGCAGAAAATCACAAGAATCTAAACATATGCCTGAAAGTCAGGCCACTTTCTTTTCTGCCAGTATTTCTTGATGGTAAGATTTGATGAGGGAAATCAAACTTAACTATAAAATTACTCAAGCCAGCTCATTGTCATCGCTTTCGCAATCTGTTCGTCCTTATGCCTCTGTTTCAATAAATCCGTCCACTTTGTAACAAGGTCTTTTCTGTATCTGTTCATGAAATCACCCCCTTTACTGAAAACCTGTTTATAAACTCTGCATCATACTGTGCTCTTTTATGCTCTCCGAATGCGAAAGGAAACTGATCTGACAATTCATCAACCCTTTTGTGAGCCCTTGCCTTTATCTTATACCATTTCTTCTCATCTTTGAAACTCATATTCCGAAACTCCTGCATAAGCACACCTCTTGTAGGAAGTCCAGCCCTTCTTAACTCATTCTTTATCATCTTCATCTCAACAGACATCTTAGACATAATCTCACCCCCTTAAAAGCACCAAACATCCCTTGTATGTCTCTCAAACCGTCTTCTCTTGTGTCTGGACATGCTGTTCCAGTTCCGGTCAAAATTGACGCCATAATTGCCGCTTATTATCGACATAGTTTCATTATTTATCATTTCATATCACCCTTTGAATATAATCGGTGAATCACAAAGTTTTTATGGTATAAATCCCCAAACTCAGCAATCACCTGTCATCATCCTACCCTGGATTTACGATGAGTAAAGTAACTTAAACATCCCCTTTAAATACTGTTCTGGATATCAGCCGTGCCGCAATGCCGATAGAATCTAAGTTTTCATTATCTGGATGTTTACTTCTATTGCCTTATCACTTGTGAGGACGTTTGAAAGATTTGCTACGCCCTGTTCAGTAAAAACATAAGGTAATGCTCCACCTAAATGTTTCTTTGATGGTATCATAGATTGTGATACCAAGAAATCAATATCTTTATCTATTAACACAAACATGAAATCATTAGGGAATCTTTTTTTATTTCTATTGACTGCTTGTTTTAGAACTCTGGTTTCAACTCCATAAAGTTTTGCTAAATCTCTATCAAGCATGACTTTTAATCCTCTGATTGTATAAATCTTGTTTTTAAGATACTCTTGATTGATTTTAACACACGATGCCTTAAGCTCCACAGTCTCAGATTCTTTAAAGTCAATTATAGAAGATAGATAAAGTGCTTATATCAAGATTGGTTACCACAGAAAGGGGTGGTTTATTCACCCAAAAACCCCATATGTCCTCCACCGTCCGCCGCCTTCAGCAGACAAGATCTTCTGCTTCACTAAAGACTCCATATACTTCCGGTAAGTCCTCTCCTTGATAGGCTCAGAAGCAATAGAGCAATACTTCTCATACAGCGAAGAGCTTAAGATTCCCGAAGAATTCTCAACAATGTCAAACAGAATCCTCTGATCTTTATTCAACTTAGGCAATATACGGTCCCGGCGTAAAAATTGTTCCTCGCCCACAGACTTCATCACATCTTCAGTCTCAATCTTTGATTTCCCCTTTTCCTCAGCAATAAGCGCACATCTTTTAAGCATATCAATACCTACCCGGGCATCACCCTTTGCCTTATGCGCAATAATATCAATG
>JAUVES010000013.1 GCA_030594675.1 Candidatus Nanohaloarchaea archaeon | reverse complement strand
TGAAGACTGATGAAGGGCAGAATACTTATTGCCCAAAATGTCATAAGTTACTTATCGAGAGGAAAGGGTATTTTGTTACAGAAAATAATGTGGATAACGGCGCATGCAAGTTCTGCGGGGAGAAGATTGCGGGGCTTTGGGGGTGAAAGATATAATTTTGGAATTTTTGGCTCTGTTCAATAAAAAACATCCGGCTTGATGGTATTGTTTTTCTTATTTTAATTGTTGTATAAAGGAGAAACTGGCAATCTTGTCTTTTTCGTCGAAAGACATTTAAATCTTTCTATATATTATTATCTACTGTGATATTAAATGTCAAGTAAAGATATACTAATCAAATATATGCATGAATTGGTCGTGACTGTGAAACGTGGCCTGTCTTCATACTATATCCAAAAAGATGGCGCTGAGATACAATTTATTAATATCTGTGATGTAAAGGATGGCAGAATCAATGCTGCCACAGTCGAAACAGTGCATGTCAAAGAAACAAAGGCTCTTGATAAATCAAGGATAGAGCCGAATGATGTTATCATCTCGATAAAAGGATCAATATTCAAGGCAGCAATCGCAGATGAATCAATCAAAGACTTTGTGATAAGTGCAAACCTAATTGCGTTTAGGCTCAATGATGAAATTCTTCCAGAGATTGCGGTAGCATATCTCAACAGCCCGAAAGGACAAAGAGAATTAAAATCAATATCCGCCGGAGCTATTCAGAAAGCACTCAACGTAAAGAGTTTGATGGAAATTGCAATACCTGTTCCAAGCAAGAAGAAACAGAAAGTACTTGCAGAATACTTAATGCTATCAAAGCAACACAATGATTTGAGTAAAAAAGAACAAGATATTCGCAAGAAACTAAACAATAGCATAATGCTCAATTATATGATGGGGTGATAATAATGGAAAAGCTTACATTCGATAAACTGAAAATAAAAATATGGGAAGCGGCAGACATACTAAGGGGATCGATAGATTCCTCGGACTACAAAAATTATATCTTCGGAATGCTATTCTTAAAAAGGCTATCCGATGTCTTTGAAGAAGAGGCAGAGAAGATAGAAAAAGAAACAGGAGATAAAGAACTTGCATGGACTGATCCAGATGAACATCAATTCTTTGTTCCAGAAAGAGCTCGATGGGAAAATATCAGGAAACTCACCTCGCAAATAGGAGACAATTTAAACAAAGCTGCTGCTGAAATAGAAGATAAAAATCCCATCATGGAAGGGGTCTTAGTATCAATAGACTTCAATTCTGACAAATTAGGAGATGTAAAACAAAGAGACGGAACATTATTGAGATTGGTGCAGCACTTTTCAGTAATATCAATGAAAAATACAAATCTTGAAAATCCAGATATTCTCGGAAATGTCTACGAATACCTGATAGAAAAATTCGCAGATGATGCAGGCAAAAAAGGCGGCGAATTCTATACGCCAAGAAAAGTAGTTCAGTTAATGGTTAATCTGCTTGCGCCTAAAGAAAGAATGAGAATATCTGATCCTACATGTGGTTCGGGTGGTATGTTAATTGAATGCGCACACTATGTTGAAAAACATCATGGCAACCTCAAAAATATATCACTATACGGCCAGGAAAAAAATATAGGCACATGGGGTATCTGCAAAATGAACATGCTGCTGCATGGATTTCCTGACGCAGATATAAGAAAAGGAGACACTATAAGAGCGCCACAACTGCTTGTAGATGGCCAGTTAATGTTGTTTGATATGGTTATAGCAAATCCTCCGTTTTCTCTTGACCGTTGGGGTCGTGAAGTGGCAGAGAACGACGGATTAGGAAGATTCAGGCATGGCGTAGCGCCAAAAACAAGAGGGGACTTCGCATTTGTCCAGCACATGATTGCGACATTAAACTCGCATGGAAAGCTTGCAGTCGTAGTGCCTCACGGCGTGCTTTTTAGAGGGGCAGCAGAAGGCAAGATAAGAGAGAATATTGTTAATGAAGATTTGATTGAAGCAGTTATCGGGCTTCCATCAGCACTATTCTATGGCACAGGAATCCCTGCAGCAATACTTGTGATCAACAAAGACAAACCAGAAGAAAGGAAAGGAAAAATATTCTTTGTCCATGCAGCAGAAGAGTATGAATCATTAAAAAAGCAAAACAAATTGCGAGATAAAGATATTGAAAAGATAGTCACTGCAGTAAAAGAATACACTGATATTGATAAATATTGTAGGGCTGTTGCGGTATCTGAAATTGCTGAAAATGATTATAACCTAAACATTTCGCGCTATATAGACACAGCACCCGAAGAGGAAGAAATCGACCTTAAAGCAACAGTAAAAGAGCTTCATGAAATTGAGGAGAAAAGAAAAAAGGTCGAGGAAAAGATGAATAAATATTTGGAGGAGCTAGGTTATGGAAAATGATAGCATGCCAGATAAAGCGATTGATTCTGCCTATAACGACATACGATCGATACTGGAAAAAGCCAGAGGAACTGCTTACAGGGCAGTCAATTTTGCGATGGTTACAGCGTATTGGGAAATTGGCAGGATTATTGTCGAAGAGGAGCAGAAAGGTGCAAAACGCGCAGAATATGGAGAATATATGATTTCCGGACTATCTCTCAGGCTGACTCGTGAATTTGGCAAAGGATTTAACAGAACCAATCTTAAGTACATCAGGCAATTTTACCTGAAATTCCCAAATGGTCACGCACTGCGTGGCGAATTGACATGGACGCATTACAGGCTGCTTCTTCATATTGAAAAGGAAGAATCAAGACAATTTTACATGGCTGAATCTGTTAATAATAACTGGAGCACAAGAGAACTTGAAAGGCAAATAAACTCTCTACTCTATGAGCGAATTGCTTTAAGCAAAGACAAAGAAAAGGTAAAAGAATTATCAAAAAAAGGTCACATCATCAGGAAACCGGAAGACATTATTAAGAATCCTTATGTTCTTGAATTTCTAGGATTAAAAGAGAATACAAATCTGCATGAGAGTAATCTCGAACAACTATTGATTGATAAGCTACAGGCATTTTTACTTGAACTCGGGAAAGGGTTTTCCCTTGTGGCAAGGCAAAAAAGAATAACTGTTGGCGGGGACCATTACTATGTTGATTTGGTGTTTTATAATTATATTTTGAAGTGTTTTGTTCTTATTGACCTGAAAATTGGCAAGCTTACGCATCAGGATATAGGGCAAATTGATTTTTACACGCGCTATTATGAAAAAGAAGAAAAGCAGGACAGCGATAACCCTACAATCGGCTTGATCCTGTGTTCAGACAAAAATGAGTCAATGGTAAAATACACTCTTCTTAACGAAAACAAGACCGTTTTTGCATCAAAATACAAACTATATCTGCCAACAGAAGAAGAGCTTAAGAGAGAACTCAAGAGGGAGCGGGAAGAAATCGAGCAGGAGAGAAGGTTGCGAGGTAGTGCAGAGTAACATGATGAATAAATTGGTGTATGATTATGAGTGGAGAAAAACAAAAAAAGAACCCTGAAGAATTCAAACCCGATGAGAACTATTATGATACACTGGCAGAAGATGTTGTTTATTTTGAAAAAAATCGAATTGGCAAGATTTTTGGAGTCAATGAAAAGGGTAAAGATAAAAAATATATCCGGCTGTTGACAAAATCAAAAAGACCTTATGGGTGGAGATATTCTCATGGGTTTAACATCTATGATCTTCTGCAGATAAACAAGTTATTCGCCGTTCTTCGTTCTATTGCAAACAAAATAGGATGGACTGTTTCTTATACTAGCGATATTGAAAAAATCAAGCAACAACTTCGTGAGAATGAAGAGGCAATAGTTTTACTTGAAAAGCAAAATGTTGCAACAAGAAATGAACATGAGATGCTTCTTAAGAGATACCATGAGCAAAAAAAGAAATTGATGAAATCCAGAATCGACGAATTCAACCAGACAATTAAAGAATTCGAACAAAAGATAAATCGTGCTGAAAAACAGATAATTCCGGAATCAGAACTACAAGACGTTTTATATACGCATTCTTGGCTGCTAGGCACAGAGTACATCAGTGCAGAACCTCAAAAAATGAGGGGTGCGCACAGCAAATTTGATTTTTATCTTGAAAGATTCAACAAAACCAAAGACATTGTCGAGATAAAACTTATTTCTGATTCCATCATCAATAAAGACGGGAGTATCAGCGCAAAGGTCATACAAGCCGTAGATCAACTAATTGAATATCTAGAAAGTAGCGTTGCTGCTGCACATAGTTCTGTTATTTCTAAAGAAGAAGGAATAAATGAACTTAGACCAAGAGGTACTGTCATTATAGGCAAAGATCAAGATGAAAAAGCAATTGAAAAGCTTCACAAATGGAGCCATCAACTATCTCATATAGAAATCATGACTTATTATGATGTTTTGGAAAGGGCAAAGTCAGTAATCAAACATATTGAAAAGCAAGAGGTCATAGTCAATGAATAAAATTGAAATTCCTGATGGATGGAGAAAGGTTCGGCTTAATGAAGAAGTAGCTTTCGAAAGAGGCATTGAGCCGGGTTCTCAATCTTACAATACTGACGAGAATGGTCGACCATTTATAAGAGTTTCAGATCTCACAAAGAGAGGAAATGGAGTTTATGCCGATATTCAGACCGATAAGATTTGCAACGAACATGACATCCTTCTGAGCTTGGATGGTACCCCCGGTATCGTTGTTCGGCGCATCAAGGGGATATTTTCATCAGGTATAAGAAAAGTTACTTCAATGAATGAAAAATCCATATCCAATAACTATATTTTCTATCTACTGCAATCATCACGTATTCAAAATACAATAAAAGCACATACAACAGGAGCTACAATTTTGCATGCAGGGAAATCAATTGAATTCATGGAGGCAGAAATACCACAAACTCTCGAAGAGCAACAAAAAATAGCCGCCATCCTCACCACAATAGATAAGAACATTGAAAAAAAAGATAAAATCATCACAAAATGCGAAATTGTAAAGAAAGGGTTAATGCAGGCGCTTTTGACAAAAGGACTTCCCGGAAAACACAAGAAATTCAAGAAAACTGAAATCGGCGATATACCTGAAGGGTGGGAAGTTAAAAAATTAGGTGAACTATTTATTTTAAAATCTGGATCTACGCCGTATAGAAAAGTAAAGAAATATTATGAAGACGGAATCATTCCATGGGTAAAAACGTTGGATTTGAATAATGACCAGATCTCACAAACGGAGGAGTATATAAGTGATATTGCTTTAAGAAAAACGTCATGCTCCATAAACCCTCCTGGATCTGTATTGATTGCAATGTATGGTGGGTTTAATCAGATCGGGAGAACGGGAGTTTTAAAGATAGAAGCAACAACAAATCAGGCCATAACAGCTCTTTTGCCAAATCCTCAAATGGATTCTTTTTTTGTGAACTATTGTTTGATGCGGCTTAGACCAAAATGGAAAAGAATGGCTACAAGTAGTAGAAAAGACCCAAATATTACAAAGAAAGATATCTCCAACTTTATGATACCCATACCACAATTAGATGAACAAAAAGAGATTGTAACTATACTAGACAACATAACTAAACGCATAAAATGCGAAACAGTGGAGAGATCACAAATAATTGCCCTTAAGAAGGCTCTTTTGCAAAAACTACTGACGGGACAAATTCGTGTAAAGGTTGATTAAAATGGCAGAAAAAAAGAAAGGTTTCAAAGAAGAGTATGCAAAGTTCTTTGAAAGCCCTGATAGGGTTGGCTTTAAAGAGCTTCTAAAAAATAATACGGGAGAATTTAATCATATTGATTTTAAAGAGCAATGGTTAATGAGTGCAAAATTAGCAAAGCACATATTAGGTTTTGCAAATAGTAGAGGCGGTGTTCTGGTATTCGGAGTTAAAGAAAATGAAGACAAAACTTTGGCATCCATTGGTCTTGAGTCTTTACAGGATAAAACTCAAGTGATTAATTCTGTCAAGTCATATCTGCCTGAAAAAATATCGTTTAAAGTATTTGATTTCTCATTCAAGGAAACAGAATGGGCAGATATTAAAGGCAAGAAATTTCAGGTATTAATTGTCGAAGACAGACCTAATCATCTACCGTTTCTATCTATGAGAGATAGTGAGGGAATAAAGAAGAATACCGTTTACTACAGAGGATCGGTTAATACGGATGAAGCCACTCATGAACAACTCCAACAGATTATTAATCGAAGAATTGACACCGGATACTCGACTACCAAAGAGATGGAATTTAGAGCACATCTAAATCAGTTAAAAGATCTATATGATATGATTCCAGAATACTACTCTTCTGCTCCTTGGCTATCTGCAATTACGATGACCAACATGTTTAACAAAAGACCAAATCCCAATTATCCAGATGAAGACTTTGAGAAGTTTATATTGAAAATAATCAATACAAAGAAAGAAATTATTCAAAAACTAATAACCGGAAGATGATACCTATGACTAAAAAACAAAAAGAACAAACAGTTGAAGAAGAATATGAAAAAGATCTTGCGGATATTGCAGAACAGATTACTCCTTTTGTTGAGGTGCTGGCGCCAAAGATAATCGAATACCAGAAAGTAAGAGAACCAGTCATAAAAAGAGGTCAATGGATTAATTTTATTGTAATGATGACAATTCTTCTTTCTGTTTCAATATTGGCATATTACAAAATCATCGATGGGTCTGCTGCAACGGGTCTTATTGGCGCTGTTATCGGCTATGTTTTTGGAGGATTGTATCAGCAAAGAACTAAGTGATTATAATGACACGTGATTCAAAAGAACTATTGGAAGTTGAAGACCCGGCTGTTGAGGTTTTGACGCAGAATTTGGACTGGACTGAACTCGACACCCATGAGTCTGAAAAGCTCAGGCCGTCGTTAAAAGAGCCCGTGCTAGTTGATATTTTCAAAAAAAAGATTAAAGAAATTAATCCGTGGATTAACGATGAAAACATAAACCGGGTTGTAAGAAGCATAACAAGCATTCAGGCAACCACTGTGCTGGAAGCCAACGAGAAGATTCAGGCCATGCTTGAAAAAGGAACTACTGTCCGGCAGGACAAAAACGACGGCCTTGGTTTGAAAAGTCAGGATGTCATGTTAATTGATTATAATAATATCAACAAAAATGATTTTCATGTTATAAGGCAGTTCAAAATAATGCATTACAAGGAAAACAAGCCGGACATCGTATTGTTCGTAAATGGCCTTCCAATAGTTGTCATTGAATGCAAGAGCCCTGCTTTGAGAAATCCTATGGAACAGGGCATGACACAAATATTCAGGTACCAGGAGTCTGGAGATATTTATCGAAACACAGGCTGTCCGAAACTCTTTAATACCACTCAAATTGTTGTATCAACATACAATAACCAATTAAAATACGCAACAAACTACACGAAAGAAAGGCACTGGTCTGAGTGGAAAGAGCCATATCCAAGAAAGTTGGATGATCTTGCAAAGACCCTTGGAAGAGCGCCATCATCACAGGATATATTTCTCTTTGGCGTCTGTGATAAAAACAATCTGCTTGATATAATACAAAACTTTATTGTGTATGAAAGAGAGAGAGGAAAAATCGTCAAAAAGCTCTGCAAATACCAGCAATTCAGGGCAGTCAGCAATTTGATGATTAGATTAAAGAAAAAAACAACTAAAGGCGGCGTTATATGGCATACTCAGGGAAGCGGAAAGAGCCTGTCAATGTTGTGGACTGCTGTAAAATTAAGAAGAATAAAGGAACTTGCTAACCCGACGGTTGTTATTGTTACAGACAGGACCGACCTTGATGACCAGATCAGGGGAACATTCCAGAGATGCGGTTTTCCTAACCCAATACAATCAAAATCTGCAAAGCACTTGCAGGAATTGTTGAAGGATCCTGTTGGCCAGACAATTATGACAACAATTCAGAAATTTCAGGATTCAACAGACGAATACCCTGTCCTGACAGAAAACCCAAATGTCTTCGTGCTAGTTGATGAAGCCCACAGAACCCAATACAAGACACTTGCTACAAATATGAGAAGAGCTATCACTAACGGAACATTTATTGGCTTTACAGGAACACCTATCAGTAAAAAGTATAGAAGCACAAGAGAAACCTTCGGGGATTATATTGATGTTTATGATCATAAGCAGGCAGTAAAAGACGGAGCAACTGTTGATATATTTTATGAAAGCAGAATGCCTGAGTTATCAGTTGCAGGCAACTCTATTGATGAGCTTTTTGAAAGGATTTTTGCAGATTATTCAGCAAAAGACAGGGAAAGAATCAAAAAGAAATATGCAACGCCAGAAGCTATCGCAAGAGCTACTGCAAGGATTAAACTTATTTGTATGGATATCATAAAGCATTTTGAGACACATATTCAACCAAACGGATTCAAAGCACAAATCGTCGCATGCTCAAGGAGAGCAGCAATAAAATATAAACAAATCCTTGACGATCTCAACGCGCCCTCAAGCGAAGTGTTAATCTCAAAAAATCATAATGATGAAGCAGAATTCATACCACACCACAAATCAAAAACAGAAGAGCAGGAAGTAATCAGAAAGTTCAAAGAAGAAAAAGATCCTCAAATAATCATTGTTTGCGATAAACTCCTCACAGGATTTGATGCTCCAGTGGAACAGGTAATCTATCTTGACAGCCCTCTAAAAGAACACACTCTTCTGCAGGCGATTGCAAGAGTAAACAGGACATATAAACACAAAAAATACGGGCTTGTAGTTGACTATTGGGGTGTGTCGCAAGATTTGCAAGATGCATTAAACATGTTCACACAAGAAGAAAGCGAAGGGATAATACATAGGGATTACAAAAAAGAGATTTTTCCAAGACTGCAAGCAGCACACAACGCAGTGATGAACTTATTCAGGGATATAAACAAAGATGATATAGAAGTTTGTGTGCAATACCTTGAACCGGAAGACAGAAGAGTAACATTCGATCAGAGGTTCAAGCTATTTACAAACTATCTGGACATGTTATTTCCCGACCCTGCTGCAATTCCATTCATAAAAGACCTCAAATGGTTGGCAGAAATAAGGGCAAGGGCAAGAAACAGATATAGAGATGAGCAATTATCGCTTAAAGAATGCAGTGATAAAGTAAGACAACTTATCGAAGAACACATAAAAGCGGAAGGAATAACACAACTTGTAGAACCAACAAGCATATTTAAAGAAAAGTTCGATGAAGAAATAGAAAAACTCAAATCAGATGAAGCAAAAGCAAGTGAAATTGAACATGCAGTAAAGCATGAAATAACATTCAAGGTGTATGAAGACCCAGTATATTATGAGTCGCTCAAAGAAAGGCTTGACAGAATTATCAGCGACTTCAAAGAAGGTAGAATCAACGCGGCAAAACAGCTTGAACTTCTAAAAGAAGTTCTTGAGGATATGAGACACCCTGAAAAGCAAGCTATAAGCGGTATTGACTCTAAAATTGCGCCATTCTATAATATAATCAATGAATCCTCTGAGTCCTCAAAAGAATTCAGGGTTAGAGAAGACATTGCTCCGTATGGTATTTCGAAGAATTTAAGCGATCCGAAAGATATTTCAAAAGAAATATACGCTGCACTTGATGAACTTGCAGTCGTGGACTGGCAGTTAAAGGAAGATGTCAAAAGAGAGATGAGAAGAAAGATTAAAAGAATACTTCGTGCCACAGGTTATCCAAATGACAAGATTGAATCAGTGACTGTTAAAATGTTAGATTTAGCTAGGGCAAGGTTTGTAAGATGAATATACAAGACAGCATACAATTCGGAAATACTAAGATAGATTATGGTATAATCTACAGTGATAGAAGAAAGAATGCCACATTATCAGTATACCCCATGAAACAGGTAGAGATATCTGTACCGACGAATCTAGAGCCAGAACACATCCAAAAACTTGTAAAGAAAAAAGCAAATTGGATAATAAAACAAATTCTGTGGTTTGACGAAATAGTACAGATAGATTCAGAGAAAGAACATGTTGATGGAGAAACATTCCTTTATCTTGGCAGACAATATAGGCTAAAAATTCATCGAGGAAACGGAAAAGCAGAATCAAAACTCATTGGGCAATATCTGGAAGTGAATATCCCTGAAAATACACCAAAAACCAAACAAAAAAAACTAGTCAAAGCAGCATCATGGCATTGGTATAAAAAACAAGCAAACAGAAAAATAAAAGATGCATTAAAGCGATACAGCAAGAAATTAGGTGTAGAACAACCTGATTTTATAATAAAAAATCAATATAAAAGATGGGGCAGTTGCACTAAAAAGAATATTCTTAACTTCAATTTCAGAATTTCAATGGCGCCTGTCAGCCAAATAGACTATGTCGTTGCTCACGAATTATGTCATGTTCTACACAAAGATCACTCAACAAAATTCTGGAAACTGCTCAAAATAATCATGCCCGATTATGGAATAAGAAAGGAAAGATTAAGAAAAGAAGGTTGGCAATATGTTTTATAAAACTATAGTAAGAGACATAACTTTTTGGACAAATGTCTATTCCATAAGATCTTTCCGTCTCTTTTTCTCTGCGGTACTGACCCCGAAAGTAATAAAAATGATTTGCCCAAGATTTATCCTGGCTACAGCGCCAAACTGTAATAAAAATGCTGAAAGAGCGCGATTGCGCAGGGCGCATCATCTAGGACATAATAAAGAAAAGTCAGAGTGGTCGAAAACACTTGATTCCAACAAATATCCAAAATGCGTGGGTAAAAACCTTTTTGAGGATTGTCCGACAAAGGTTCCGGAAGTGGCGCCATCAACCTGCAAATCATGTCCGCAGTATATTCCTTCTATAGATGAGAGGAAGGAAAGGATGAGGAAACTGATGGAAGTGATGAAAAACAAATAAATGGTTATGCGAAATTTCAAAAAATGAGCGCACTGCGTTCGGAATTGAGTAATCATTTTATATATTGCGCCTGATTAAAGATAATATGAGGAGGTAAATCAAATGAAAATTTATATTGTTGGTGATAATGGACCAGAACACAATACGATAAGGAACATTCATAAAACCTATGCGGGGGCATTAAAGGAATGGAACAAACTCAGGAAAGAGTTACTTGATGAAGCGAAACCATCCCTGAAAAAAGATAAGACATGTAAAGAGATGTATCAGGAGATGGTAAAGAATCTTTCATGCAAAGATCCTGAAAAGATTGACAATTATCCTTATGAAACGCCATATATTCAGGAATGGGACGTAAAAGAGTAGCGCCTTAAGAAGTCAATGACTATTTCTGGGATGTCTTGACCCAACCAATACAGCCAAATTCAGTCCGGCAATCAGGAGGCATGTCTTCAGGATGCCAAGCAGGGGCAGGAAGATTATTGTTATCAGGAGTGCGCCGCAACATGCGCCTAACAGGTCCCGGCTGTATATTG
>JAUVES010000070.1 GCA_030594675.1 Candidatus Nanohaloarchaea archaeon | reverse complement strand
TAAAAATTTGAAGAAAACTATAGTCCCTGTGCTTAAGCGCAATGGTATAGTTCGGGCTGGTATCTTTGGCTCATTTGCACGCGGTGATGCGAAGAAGAATAGTGATATTGATGTTCTGATTGAATTTAAAGGAAAAAAAAGCCTTTTGGATTTAGTGCATGTAGAAAGTGAACTTGAAAGCGGGGTTGGAAGAAAGGTAGACCTTGTTGAGTATTGCACAATCCATCCGCGTCTTAAAGATCAAATTTTAAAAGAAGAGGTGCCTGTATTATGAAAAAAGATGTGGTTGTATTTCTTGAAGATATTTTGAAAAATATTGAGCTGATAGAAACATTTACTGTCGGGATTGATAAGAAAGGTTTCATCTCAGATACAAAAACTCAATATAGTGTTGTTCGTGGTATTGAAATAATAGGAGAAGCAACTAAGAATCTGCCAAGTACATTGAAAAATGAATATTCAGATATTCCTTGGAAAGATGTTGCAGGTATGAGGGATAAGTTGATTCATGCTTATTTTGGAGTTAATCTTGAGAGAGTATGGGTTGTTGTGAAACGTGATTTGCCTGACCTTAAAAAGAAGATAGTACTAATTTTGGAAGATATTAACAAAGATTGAATTTTCATCTTTTTCAAAAGACTAATAAATGTTTGAGCCTAACTTTTCTTATGTCTAAAGGTTTCTTTATAGTTTTTGAAGGTCTTGATGGGAGCGGGTCATCTACGCAGGTCGGTCTTCTGCAGAAAGCGCTTAAGGATAAGGGATACAGGGCGCATGTTACCAAGGAGCCGACAAATAATATTGTTGGCGGGCTTATAAGGGGGCAGCTTACAAAAGACTGGAAGACGGGACCAGAATGCTTACAGCTTCTCTTTGCTGCTGACAGGGCGCATCATCTTGAAAGGGAGATACTTCCGGGAGTTTCCCAGGGATGCATTGTCATATCTGACAGGTATTTTTTCTCTACAATCGCTTTTGGCGGAATTGATCTTGATATGGAGTGGCTCAAGGGGCTGAATGATAAATTCAAGGTTCCTGACCTGTCATTCTTTATCAAGGTGCCTGCTTCCGAGTGTGTCCGAAGGATTGCTGATTCCAGGTTTGAGTTTGAACTTTTTGAGGAAGAGAAGAAGCTTGAAAAGGTCTGGAAGAATTATGAGGTTCTTGCAAAAGAGTACAAGAATGTGCATGTGATTGACGGTATGAAGTCTGTTTCTGAAGTTCATGAAGAAATTTTAGAGATTGTCTGTGATTATCTTAAGAATCAGGGTAAGCTGAATATGAATCTCAGGGCGTTTATGAAGTGATTTTTGGTTGTTTTTTGATTGTAGGTAGTTTTATAAAGATTGTGTTAGTATTTAGGAGTAATACTACTAAATGATGGTGTTAATATGAATGATGAAATGAAAACTCTGAAGCAGATACCGATACCTAAGGAAGAAGTGTCTCATTATCTGCTTGAGGCTATGATGAAGTTGGTTCCATATGCTAATATTTATCGTAGAGTATCTGCTGATATGCAATGTGTTTCTAAAACAAATGAACTTCTGATGGATTGTCTTGGCGAAGAAGAAGCAGATGATTCTAACACTATATATATGATTGAGGATTACTTCAAAAAGCTTGGTGAGAATGCAGTTCCTATTGTTGTAGATTTTGATGATACTTCAAGGTCTGTTCAGACTTTGGAGATGATTAAGAGAAATGTGTCTGGCTTGATGCTTAATGTTGATGAACTTTCTGATGATAAACTTGATGAATATGTAAAGACACACCTAAAATTTTATCTTCTGTATAATCATATCGCTGAATTGATGATTGATGGTATTAAGGAAAAGCCAAAGATGTTTGTTGATTCTTGTAAAAATAATAGTTCAGAGATGAGTTCTGATTATACTGACCCAGAGAAATTTGCAAGTATGTTGGGAGAAATATATGATACAACCAAAGAAAGGGCTGTGATAATATATAATGATTGGGTGCTAAGAAAAGAAGGGATGGAATCAAATAAAAATAGTGATGTTGATGCTGTTTTAAGAATTATTTCGAAAATAAACTAAATGTTTTTGATGATTGAATATGCCTAAATATAAGATTGAATATAATGATGAACGAAAACCTGATATTTATGAAGCAGATTCTTTGAAGGAAGAAGTAGGTACTTACTGTCTTAAAGGTGTTAAAGGAAGTTCTTTAATAGAAGATGGTGGGAATATATGTATTCCAAAAATCAATGTGAAAAAATGGGATCCACTATAATATATCTGATTCTAATCCTTAATCGCAATAGGGCTTGATCCTGCGTGCCAGCTCATTCTTGGGCGCATCCGTATAGGATAGAGCCTTTCAGAATTGTCATCAAGGATTATTGCTGTGCCTTGGAGCCTTGGCAGGTTATCAAAATAGTCAGAGATGCCGCATTTCATGTAAGACTGCATTATCTGGCTTAATGAATCTATGTCTTTTGAGCTTGTCAGCCGGTGAGATATTATAAGGTCGCACTGGCTTATAGCTTCCTGATGAAGCTTGTTTGGCATCTGAGTTGTTAGGACAAGTGATACACCTGGTTCCCTTCCCATCTTTACCCATTGAAGCAGTGGCAGTGATGCTGCAGTTGTGCTTTCTCTTGGAAGATATTCATGTGCCTCGTCTATCAGCATCCATGTTATTGGTATCTGGCACCCTTTGCTTACACCCTCCATAATCTCCATTTCTTCATTTCTTCTTGCGTTTATTCTCATATCTATTATGTGTCTTGCAAGAAGACCAACTATAAGAGTTTTCACACTCCAGCTTCCTGATGCCTGGATGAAATGGCTTACATCAAGAATTGTCACTTCTCCTGGCTTTACAATATCATGAACTGTTGAGCCTTCCTCACTGAATATACCCCAATCCTTTGATATGAGGTATCGGTTGATAAGGCCTTCTTTGGCAATATTATTGCCCTCAGTCTCCTTTATTTCTTTTATTATGTCATCAATTGTGTAATCAAATTTATTTTTCATTGATCTCATCACTTTCTGGAGAATAATTCCCATTTCGCTGTCAAATTCTATGTTGAAGCTTAAGGACCAATCGCTTATATTAAGGCTTGATGGTTTCATGGAGAATGTGGAGTCAAAAGGTATTGCGTCTTTTTGATATAGTTTTGTAAGACCTTTAGGCACCATTACTTTGACATCGAACCCCTGTGCTTTTATGTCCCATTTTGCAAGCAGATCTATATCTTTCTCATTTGGTGTCTTCATGCTCCAGAATACACCCATAGTATCTATTACGACGACACCTATGTTCTTTTTTATGTCATCTGGCAGGAGCATAATCTCTTCTATGATTGTTCCCATGCTATATGATTTTCCCTGCCCTCTTTTTCCAAAAATGCCAATTATGTGCGGCCGAGCAAGATCAATTTTTAGATGTGTTGTTTCATGAGCTTCATTTTTCTGTCCTACTATATGTTTTGCTATGTATCCTGTTCCTTTCATTCCATATTTTTTCTGGTCTGAAAGATCACGACCTATAAGAATTTCATGCATAGTTGTTTATTTGTTGGTTTTAGTATATATTTTTAAACATTGCTAGCTTATTTAGGTGTATGATGCATAAGGTAAAGAAACTTCTTGAAAATGAAGAGGCAATGAAAAATATAGAAAAACTTCTAAGCTCCCATGATATGGAAACTGATGTTGAATTTGATAATCATGAGATTGTGGTTGAAGGTGTTTCTTTGTTGCTGAATGGTAAGATCAACATAAAGACAAGGCGTGCTGATTGATATGATTAAGATTAATGTCAAGGTTGATGGAAAAGAGGTCGCAGAGGTTATTAAAGAAAGATTTGATGTTAAAATAAGGGTCAAGAATATTATGAAGATTCTTACAACACCAATTCTTACAAAGGTTGCGCTTGATCTGAAGCCTATCTTTGATTCTGGTGAAAATAAGATTAGTCTTGGCAAGACATTCTTTGCAGGTATTTTTGGAAAGAAGTAGCGTATCGGTGCTGTTGAATTGTCTGGTCACATAAAATCTCTTGAGATAGATGAACATTTTGTGATAGCTGTTGTCTATTTTAGATTAGTTTTTCTGTAGAATATGAATAAGCTTATGATTGTTATTATCAAAAATCCTGCCTGTGATAAACCTGGTGTATTTGTGGTTTTCATACCTTCTTCATTTTTGGGTATTATTATAATTTGTGAATTTATTGTCTGTTCTTTGAGTGTAAGCAAGGATTCTGCATTTATTGTCATGTCATATTCACCTATCTGTCCACCGAGGATTAGAATTATAACTTTTGCTTCTGAGTTTGGAGGTATAGTTACTATTTTTGAGTGTGGATCTATGTTCTTCTGCCCTTTGAACCATGCCCAGTTGGAGATCAGCAGACTATTGTCTATCTTGAGCTCTATGTGCTCGTTTACATCCATATCGTTTTTTATATTGAGCATATATTCCTCTGTATTACCTATATATATAGTTATGCTATCGCTGAATGTCAGTTCTGGTTCTTTTACGACAAGGCAGATGTTTTCAATGCATACTTCTCCTGCTGCCATATCACAATCTTCATTTTGTGTACAGCCGCAGTTTGTTGGTGAGGTGGATGTCCAGTGGGTTCCGTTCCACCACCATTTGCTTTCTTTTATATATATCATATTACATTCGAATGGTATTATGGTTCCTACAGGAATAGGTCTTATGCTTATATCACATATATCTCCTGTGTAATTGCCTATTCC
>JAUVES010000115.1 GCA_030594675.1 Candidatus Nanohaloarchaea archaeon | reverse complement strand
AGATCCACGCTATTTTTAACATCACTCACATCAAGAATAGTATTGCAGTCAGTCAAAGCCTTATGTGAAAGAAAGATTGCCTTGGGCCTGTCAATATTCCGGAAAGATCTCGCTTCTTTAATCATAGCTTCAATAGTCTTGAGTGCCGAAGAAGAATCTTTCAGCTTATTTACACGCACACTAGACTTTTTATACTTCCTTCCCATCTTATCTTTAAAATTTTTATACTGAAACATCAAATATTACCTTTATAATATTATTGTCCTTTATATTCATATAGATATTATCACAGTGATCAAAAATGATTGAGAATCTTAAAAAAGTACAGCACATAAAGACTGGAAAGAACATGACCTGCGGCCAGTTAATAGACCAGATGAATAAATCAGGAGTCATGGGAGCTGGAAAGATAGCAAAAGCTGCAGACATAATGGAAACGATGATAAGAGATAAGGAATGCAAAGTATTTCTAGGATTAGCAGGGGCTATGGTGCCAGGTGGCCAGAAGCAGATAATAATTGACATGCTCAAAGATGGCTGGATAGATGTATTCGTGACAACAGGCGCAAACCTGACACATGACCTTATAGAAGCCCTGGGATATAATCATTACCAGGGCACACACATGATAAACGATGATGAACTCAACAAAAAAGGCATAGACAGAATATACGATGCATTCATGCCAAATGAAGTATATGAAGGGCTTGAAAAATTCTGCAAAAAAGCTTTTGAAAAAATGCCAAAAGAAGAGATGAATATAAAAGAATTTCTCTGGCTTCTCGGAAAAGAAGTGCCGGATGAAAACTCAATACTCAGAATCTGCGCAGAAAAAAAGATACCTATATTCTGTCCTGCTTTGAGCGATTCAGGCATAGGTCTGCAGGTCTGGAGTTACATGCAGGAGCACAAGATAAAAGTCTCAGCATTTGATGATCTAAAGGAGATAATAGACATTGTCTGGACATCTGACAGGAACGGTGTAATATACATAGGTGGAGGCGTACCGAAAAATTATGTCCAGCAGGCACTCCAGTTTTCAGAAACAGCAGCATCTTATGCAGTCCAGATAACAACAGACAGGCCTGAATCAGGCGGATCATCAGGTGCAGAACTAAGAGAAGGCATATCCTGGGGAAAACTGGACAAAAAAGCAAGATACACAAATGTTACCTGCGACGCGACAATTGCACTACCTTTAATAAGTGCAGCTTTGAAAGAAAGGTTGGAAAAAGAATCTACTTAAGCACTTCCCCAGTCCCCGAAGGAATAAACTTCTGTATAGAATCAATAGGTATTGTCCTCAAAACATCCTGCTCTTTAACAGAACTCACAGAAAAAAGCTTCGTACGAATATCTTTTGCAAGATCCTTGGATTTCTTATACCCTGGTGCCACAGTAACAGATTTTCTGGTCTTCACAGAAACCATAAGCTCAGGACCACACAGAATCTCATCATCAACAAGCGCAAAGGAAAGACGCAGTTCAGGCTTCATCCAGTTCTTTTTCCCCCGGACCATAAAAGATCCTTTCTGTATAAACTCACCAGATGGTGCTTCCTTAGATACCTGATCTGGAGTGACCCAGTACACATCAACAGTGCCTACCTTCATCTTCCACCCTTTAGAATACACAGCAGCAAACTGCGCAGCCTCAGCCAAAGTCTTATCATCAATCTTTTTGCCTTCAGACTTGATGACAACAAAAGATGAGCCTGCAACATCAGCATGGAAAACAACATCATCCTTATCCATATGCTTCTTCACAAGTATCTCATTTGAGGTGGCATCCTTGCCTCCAAGCACAAGAAAACCTTTAGAAGATACAAAATGCCTGAACTTATCATACCATCTCTTTTCAGCAACTCTTCTTTCAACCCTCACCTTAGGTTTAACTTCAGCGCGATCACCCATATCATAAATATTTTTTTGTGTCATATCAACTGATTTTTCAACACCGGGTATTTTATCCTTAACCTTCCTCGCTTTCTTGTAATACATCTCAGAACTGAAATTAAGCGGCTTTTCAAAATACACATTAACTGCCATACCAACATCAACAGACATGATCTTAGTCTTAAGGTCAATGCTCTTCACCTTACCTGCCTGCCCAGATTTCACCTTCTTTGCAACAAAGTCCCATCCTTTGGAAGCACCTGCATCATTGACCTGCAAAATAATTTCCTCAAGAATTTTAAAATTAGAATATATTGCCTCAGCTTTCTTGTTGCAGTCATCAATCTTCTTGTTGATAAGCTTAAGAGAATCTTCCTGCATCTTAAGCCTGTGTTCAAGAGATCCTTTCTGCTTATCTTGTTTGGAGATAACCATTTTTTCATCTTCAATCTCCATCTTGGATACATAGAACTCATCAACAGCCAGATTAAGGTCAGCAAATTTCCTGCTATCAAAATCCTTATACTTCATAAGAAAAAAAGATGATATATCCACATACTTCTCATTTTCAACAACAATCTGCGGCTCTTTCTTTCGGGATAGCATGGACGACACTGCCTTGAAAACCTTCTTCTTTTCAGAAACAGATAGATCTTTTGCACTTTTATCCATATCTACTTTGGAAATAGCTAAAATATCTTCTGCATAATTGCCGCCAAGGCTAAGATCACGCGCAAGGACAGATATGATCTTCTTTGAAGACTTGCAGGCAGTATCACAGAACTCAGCCTCATCAAGTTTTAAAGTATCAAAAGAAACAGGCGGCAGCTTATAGTCCTCATTTGCCTTAAGAGCTCTGCCTTTCCACATCTGCACAGACATCACAGAGATAATCTTATCATTTTTATCAGTTACGATAGTATTCCCATTCCTGAAAAGCTCAAAATATATCTTATAGTCACCAGTCTCAAGCACAAGTATCCGCTCAAAACCTACCTGTTTCAGGCTATCTATCCACTGCCCGGAAAGCCGCTTGCGAAGAAACATACAAAAGCCAGTAGGCCGTTGCCTATGCTTAAGAGAACATGAAGTGACAAAGAACTTGCCATCACCGGTAACAAGTGTACACGTACCCTTACCTCTGACATACACAGATAGATGAAGTTCCTTACCTTCATGGTATATCTTCTGTATCTTCCCACCGGAAAGAAACTGCAGTTCATCTGCAATTATATGAAAATCAAGACTGGATAATTCGGCCATAAGACTAATTATTCAAAGATATATTAATAAATTGGATACTTCTTAACCCCCAACCCATCAAAATCCTCCGCACCATCAACCTTAAACAAGTGCGACCCACAAAGACAATCAGAACACCCAAATCCCAAAACACCAGAACCCCTCTCAGCAAGAACCTTAGCAATCCTGCACTCTTCAGACTTATCAGCCTCCTTATAATACACCCCGACAACCTTACCCCCGCCAGAAAGAAGATAATCAATATGCCATAACTTTTTCTTTTCAGAAGACAGGTGCCTTGAAATCCGCTTTTCCAACCCGTTCTGCGCAGAGCCAACATAAGCATAAAATCCTTCAGTAAATGCAATAGTACCAAGTGCACCAACCACAACATCAACATCAGACTCAACAGATATCAACAACACATAAACACC
>JAUVES010000093.1 GCA_030594675.1 Candidatus Nanohaloarchaea archaeon | reverse complement strand
GCTGAAAAATTACCTTTTAAAGATAATTCTTTTGATTGCATAACTTCCATGCGCTTCATGATACATTATGATAATCTCTCCCTATTTCTTAAAGAGATGGCAAGAGTCTCAAGAAAATACATAATATTTGATACTCCAAACAAGTACAGCCTTAAAACTGCTGTTTCGTTTGCGACAAACCTAGCTAAAAATGTATTTGGCTTTTCATATATGGCCTGGTTTTCAGAAAAAGAGCTGGTAAAGACTTTTGATTCTCTGGGCCTTAAAGTTGTAGAGGTTAAAAAAACATTTTTTATTCCTCAGGGAATATATCGTTTTATTCCTTATTCTTTGGCTGTTCTTGTTAAAAAAATGGATGATTTTATCTTATATGAGGTCTTAAAGGGCAGGATGGCCTGTGCACATACATGGAAACTTTCGGTGAAAAAATGAGGAAAAAAATAATTGCAACAATTATCAGTATTCTTACATTTCTTGCAGTGTTTATTTATCTTGGCCCGGATAAAATTATATCCGCCATCATGAACGCAAATCTTTTCTTTATATTGCTTGTGGTTTTAGACATACTGCTTCTAAATATAGTACAGACCATAAGGTTTGGATACATCTACTCAAGAATAGAAAAGCATTCAAGAAAATTTTTGCTGTTTCTGAAAATACAGATGATAACAAATGTCCTAAACTATGCGACACCGTTCAAGAGCGGGGAGCTAATGAAGAGCTATCTTATGAAAAAGACCCTGGGAACATCGCACAGTGTCGGGATGGGTGTTGTCTTTCTTGAGAAGATGTTTGATTTTTTTATAATAATCGCCCTCATATTTCTCTCCATCTCTTTTGGAGAAACAAACGGGTATGATTTCAGAAAATATATGTACAGCATTACGATATTGTTCCTAATCATGGCTACAGTGACCACTTTTGTGATAAAAAGACAGACAAACAGAATAATTGCTATTATTCCATACATAAAAAGATTCATTGATGCGAAAAAGATAGAGATATTTGAGACGGTAATCAAAGATAACATGAATATCAAAAACATTGCAGGCATCTCAATCCAAACAATTGTTTTACAGATGGGATCTGCCTTAAGACTTTATCTTCTATTTCTGGCGTTCGGCCAAAACATATCTTTTGCAAGTGTTTCACTTATCTTCTTCATCTCACTTATTATAGGTATAATAAGTCTTTTTCCAGGTGGTATTGGCTCATTTGAACTGAGCGGACTGATACTCTATACACAAGTATTAAGTATAGATCCTATCATTGTGGGATCAAGTCTTCTTCTTATGAGGGGATTGACGTACCTTATAGATATCCCAATAGGTCTGTATTTTAATATGACATTGAAAGAAGAACGAAAAACAATATAAAATTTATAAGTCAAACCATGTTATGATACCTATCGCTAAACCTTCTATCGGTGTGGAAGAAAAAAAAGCAGTTCAGGAAGTCTTAGACTCAGGAATGATTGCACAGGGACAGAAAGTAAAAGAGCTTGAAGATAATTTTGCGCAATATATCGGCACAAGATATGCAATCGCTGTAACAAGCGGCACTTCAGCACTGCACACTGCACTTCTTGCCTGCGGCATCAAAGAAGGCGATGAAGTCATAACCACACCTTTCACATTCACCGCAACGGCGAACTCCATCCTCTTCTGCGGCGCAAGGTCTGTATTCTGTGATATTGATGAAGAAACATTCAACATAGATGCTGAGAAGATTGAAGGAAAAATAACTTCAAAGACAAAGGCTGTGCTTGTTGTCCATCTTTTCGGAAATCCGTGCGGTATGGACAGGATAAAGAAGATTTGCGATAAACATGACATTCTCCTGATTGAAGACGCGTGCCAGGCGCATGGGGCAGAATACAAGGGACAGAAAGTCGGCTCTATCGGTGACTGCGGCGTGTTCAGTATGTACCCTACAAAAAATATGACTACCGGGGAAGGTGGTATGATTACCACAAACAGTGCGGATATAGATAAAAAATGCAAGATCATACGGAATCATGGCCAGGATGGGCGCGATAATCAAGTGCTTTTGGGATATAATTACAGGCTGACTGATATCCAGGCAGCTATCGGTGTTGAACAGCTGAAGAAAGTTGAAGGGTTTATAGAGAAGCGGATTGCTAATGCTAAGATGCTGAATGAAGGACTGAAAGATGTAAAAGGCATAATCACGCCAAAAATGCAGGCAGAGACAAGGCATGTCTTCAATCAATACACGGTAAGAGTGACTGAGGATTTCAAGATATCAAGAGATGAATTAATCAAAAAATTAAAGGATGCCGGTATCGGCGCTTTTGTCTATTACCCTAAGCCGATATACAGGCAGAAATACTATCTCACTTTAGGATATGATGATAACCTTAAAATGACTGAGACTGCTGCAAAAGAGGTTGTGAGCATTCCTGTGCATCCGAATGTTACAAAAGAAGATGTAGAAAAGATAATAGAGATATTCATTTAATAATCTTATTGAAATCAACAACCGGGATTTTTATTTCTTTGTTGCAATGTGTGCACATAAACAAAACATTAAGATTATTCTTATTAACTATTTCTGTTAGCCTATGGCCGCATTCACAGACAAAACCTTTGAGTTTTGCCGGATTGCCGTATGCGAGTCCGTAATCGGGTATGCTTTTTGTGACAACGGAACCGGCTCCAACCATACAGTGCTTTCCCAAGGTGTTCCCGCAGATAATTATAGCTCCTGCCGCAATTGATGCACCTTCTTTTACAAAAGTTTTTGACCATGCTCTTGCTGTTGATGTTGCGCGTGGATACAGGTCGTTTGTGAATATGGCGCCAGGACCGATAAAAACGTTGTCCTCTATTGCCACACCATCATAGACGGATACAAAATTCTGTATCTTGACATTGTTGCCGATAATGACATTGATGTCAATATAGCTGCTTTTTCCGATGATGCTGTTTTTTCCGATTGTCGCTTTTTCCCTGACCTGTGCCTGATTCCATATCCTGGTACCTGCGCCAATCTTTGCGCCCTTTGATACCTCTGCAGTCTTATGAATAAATATGCTAATTCTTATCACCTCTTATGTCCAGACAAGCCTTAAGTGCATCAAGGCTTTCTTCACCTGTGATTATCGGCTCAGCCTTGCCTTCAATACATGAAATGAAATGGGTCAGCTCATTCTTCAATGGCTCTGACTTTTTTATATCTATCTGTTTGTGTGATGACTCTTTGTTGTATTTTATCACAAAATCTCCAAAACTGTCAAACTCCTTCTCAAAATTTGTCTCATAGACCACAAGATCCTGCTTTATATAATCAAGTTCTGCATACCCTTTTGTGCCTGTGACGCTTAAGGTTCTTATCTTTACCGGAGTTATCCAGTTGACTTCTACAAAACAGCTTGTCCCGTTATATTTCAAAAGGATGTTGGCATAATCCGGCCTGTCGTCAATAAGAGCGTTGCCAACATTGTGAAATATTGTTGTTGGCTTCTTTTCAAGAAGATAATTGAAAATATCTATATCATGAACAGCAAGATCTATAATCACATCTGCATCTTTTATTCTTGATGGGAAAAGGCCTACCCTTTTAGATACTATCGATGTGATATTGCCGAAGCGGCCGGAATATATCTGTCGCTTCAGCTCAATCACTGCAGGATTGAAGCGCTCTATATGACCTACCAGCAAAAGAACATCATTCTTCTTGCACACAGATATCATTTCCTCTG
Organism: Candidatus Nanohaloarchaea archaeon; assembly: GCA_030594675.1. Classification (GTDB taxonomy): domain Archaea; phylum EX4484-52; class EX4484-52; order EX4484-52; family GLR71; genus GLR71. Next base: position 332 of record JAUVES010000093.1, on the reverse strand, counting down.
CATCTTTCATGTTGTCAGATATAGGCTTTTCCACAAGGATATGCTTATGCTTCTCAGCGCAGCGGACAACAACGCCTTTATGGTATGATGTTGGCACTGCCACAGACACTGCACCAATATCCTCTTTTTCCAGCATCTCCTTATAATCTTTGTAAAATTTGCAGGAATGCTTCTCTGCCAAAAGCTTTCCGTTCTTCTCATCAAGATCTGAGATAGCGACAAGATTGGCATTTTCCAGTTCTGAATATATCCGTACATGATGCCTGCCCATAGCTCCTGTACCTATGACTGCCACATTAATCATGATATAGATTACAGGATAAATTTTATAT
>JAUVES010000059.1 GCA_030594675.1 Candidatus Nanohaloarchaea archaeon | reverse complement strand
CTCAGCTCGGGAGAGCGCTAGACTGAAGATCTAGTTGTCGTGTGTTCAAATCACACCCTTCCCATTCATAATCATAGGAGGTTGGCAGAAATGGACAATAACAAAGAAGTTATGGCCACTGCAGAATTACTAAAAAACAAGTTAATAATATGGGATGAAGAAGAGCAGAAAACAATTTTTGAAGAGAAATTCTTCGGCAAATTCATAGAAGAGGAAAAGATTTCATACCTTCAGCTAAGCCTGGAAGATGCAATGCTTCTGATTGAAAGAGGCCATATAGACATAATTGACAAAAAGAAGAAGCTCACAGTCAAGAAATTCTACACCCTATGCTGCGAAATGGATCCAGAATTCCCCCAGAAATACACAGTCTACAGGGACTTAAGAAATCGCGGTTTCATAGTCAAGTCAGGCTTCAAGTTCGGCACCCACTTCAGAGTATATGACAGAGGCGTAAACCCATACAAGCAGGGCTCAAAAGAGCTTAAAGAGCACACAAAATACAACGTCCACGCAGTGCCTGAAAACTACGCACATTCATACCAGGAATGGTCAAGATATGTAAGGCTCAGCCAGAATATAAGGGCAAAAGCGCTTCTTGCAGTAGTAGACGAAGAAGGCGATGTCACATATTATGTAATAACAAGGATAAGGCCGTAAGATTATTTAATCAAAAATTTTTGTAGCGTCTTTTCTTTTTTTATCTTCTTCAATCTTTTTTAAATCTTCAGGAAAAAGGCGCGAGCCTGCTGTTTTTATTTCAAAAGGTTTAGGTATATTTCCTTCTCTGAATTCTTTCATTTCAGAAGTAAGATTTACACCATCGTTTATATCAGAATACCATTTCTGGAGTATTTTATAATCTGTATTTATGTCTTTTGTATGTTGAAATTTTTTCTTTATGATGTTATATATATCTTCTTCAGACAATTCCTGTTCAATATCTGATATGTCTAAATCTTCAGGTAAATAGCAAAAACTTTCAAAATTTATGAATTTTTTATCTTCTATGATTGCAAGTATTATGTCATCAGGTTTATATCTATTAAATTCTTCATCATTATCTTCAGGATTTCTGGCAAGGAATACATGATAATGTATCAAGCCATATTTTTTATCAGTGATCTTATTATGTTGTTTGTATATTTTCATTGCCATTCCTTCTTCATTAACAAATTCTGAAATAAATGTCTGTCTTTCCATACTTTACCCCCTAATCTTAAAGTACTACTTATAGGTTAACATTAAATAATTATAAATCTTACTATTATCAAAAAATACATAAATCTCTAATTTTTAATCTTTTTAAACCTTAACCAACAAATTCACAGTATGATAAAATTAGTTTTTCTTGGCACAAGTGCCAGCATACCTACAAGGGAAAGAAACCTGCCCTCAATATTCATAATGTTCAAAGGCGAAAGAATCCTTTTTGACTGCGGCGAGGGGACTCAGAGACAGCTCATGGACAAGGGGCTCAAATTCATGAAGATAAACCGAATTTTCATCACCCACTGGCATGCAGACCACTTCGCAGGCATCATGGGTCTTATCCAGACAATGTCTCTTGAGGGAAGAAAGACACCTCTCTATGTATACGGTCCGAGAAAGACATCAGAATTCCTTGAACAGCTCCTGACAATCGGTTACTTCACAAGAAGCTTCAACATAGAGATTATAGAGATGAACGACGGTTTCGTAATAGAAGGAGATGGCTACAAAGTCACATCTTTTGAAGTGACGCACAGAATACCCTCTTTAGGATATGTCCTTGAAGAAAACCAGAGGATTCGCGCAGACATGAAAAAGGCAGAAAAATTAGGGCTAAAGACAAGCCCTCTGATAGGAAAGCTAAAAGATGGCAAGACAATCACATTCAAAGGTAAAAAAATAGCACCCGAAGATATAATAGAATACCTTCCTGGAAGAAAGATAGCATACACAGGTGACACCAAATATGACCCTAATGTCATAAAATATGCAAAAGATGCAGACATCCTGATACATGACTCAACCTTTGCCTCAAACAAGGATCACATAGATGAAATAGGCCACTCCACAGCAAAAGATGCAGCAACAATAGCAAAGAAAGCCAATGTCAAACATCTTGTCCTTACCCACATAAGCCGCAGGTATCAGAAAGGAAAAGACAATACAGACCCCAAAATACTGTTGGATGAGGCAAAAAAAGTCTTCAAAAACACAACACTTGCTCACGATTTTTTAGAATACGAAGTAAAATAAAAAGTGATTCTCATGCTCCCTGAAAACATAAGCCTTCTTCTTGAAAAGCAGCAATACCGTATCATAGGGAATCATTCTGCAGTAAAGCTTTGCACATGGACAAAAAAAAGCCTGAGAAATGAAGGTGTCTGCTACAAGGAAAAATTCTATGGAATAAAAAGTCACAGATGCCTACAGATGACACCAGCAGTTTCATGGTGTCCTAACAGGTGTGTTTTCTGCTGGCGGGCAACAGAGCGGACCTTAGGTTCAGAAATAACAGAAAAGATAGACACGCCAGAAGAGATACTTGATGGGGCAATAGCAGCACAGAGAAAGCTCTTGACTGGCTTCAAAGGATTCGAAGGCACAGATATGAAAAAGTTCAGAGAAGCACAGAATCCCAACCAGGTCGCAATATCTCTATCTGGAGAACCGACTTCATATCCCCTTCTAAGCGACCTGATCGCCTTATGTAAAAAAAGAGGCATGACAACCTTCCTTGTCACAAACGGCCAATTCCCAAATAGATTAAAAAATATGGAAAAGCCATACCAGCTATATCTTTCTGTAGATGCCCCGACAAAAGAGCTATATAAGAAAATAGATAATCCGCAATTCAAAGATTACTGGGAACGATTCACAGATACAGTAGATATCATGTCAACATTCAACACAAGAAAAGTGGTCCGATTGACTCTTATAAAAGGCCTGAACATGTCTCACATAAAAGAATACGCAAAGATAATAGAAAAGATAGACCCAAAATATATAGAACTAAAAGCTTACATGCACGTCGGTTTCTCAAAGCATCGCCTCCCAAGAGAAGCAATGCCTCTCCATGAAGAAGTAAAAGAGTTCTCACAAAAACTAGAAAAAGAACTCTCTTACAAAATCACAGACGAAAGCAGGCCAAGTCGTGTAGTATTGCTGAAAAGATGACTCACTCTTCAACAGTCTTCTTACCTCTTTCCTGAGGTATTATAGATATCTTACCATTTTCCTGCTTCTTATCAAGCTGTTTCCCTTCAAAGAACCTGTCAAGAAAAATAGCAAGAGCAGAAATCTCAGAATGAGGAGTGTTTCCCACAGCGATATTGTAATTTGAAAGATGATACACCTCTCCTGGCACCTTCTGCGACCCGACAATAACAAGCATATCCTTGCCTTTGCAGGTCTTTCTTATCTCATCAATCTTATCAGGAAGGTTCATGCCGTACATAGTAAGATGGACAACAACAGCACCCTCGTCCTTGAACCTCTTGATAATCTTCATCCACTGCTTGTCATATTCAACTTCAAAATCTCCGCCCCACTGTTCAGAGACTCCTTTGAGGCTGTCCACAATCTTCTTGTCATAGTCTCCGGAAAGTATTATCCTGCCTGCACCGAATGCCCTTGCCACAAGACCGCAATGAGTAGTTACCCTTGAATCCCGTCCCAGCCTGTGCCCGAGCCGAAGTAATGTTATCATAATATCACTTTTGGAGATTAATTTTTTATAGTTTGGGTCTTTTTTAAGTTTTTTAAAGTTAATCCATATAATACAATCTCATGGCAACAAAAACATATCAAAAAAACACTATGTATACGCCCTTCATGAATAGCAAAAATCTAAAGACTGAAGTTTATGATTTCATAGATAAATTCATAAGCAATATGGAATCATCAACAAAAATATCTCTTGCAGAATGGTTGCATCCTAATCTCAATAGAACATTTTATAGTCTGCTGGAACAGATAGGTTATGCCGGCTGGTCATACTCTTTTGATTCTCCGGGCGCAAGACAAATATTTTCTGTCCAGGCAGAACTTAAAGATGAAGATAAGGAGCCGACATCTTATGATACATACCGGATTGTATCAATTACAGAGAATTCATCCGATTTTTTCATAAAAGGAGAAAATTATGCAGACTTTTTTGATATTACAAAATATTTAACATATATGGCTGTTCTTAACAAAAATATGATGGATGAGCCTTTTAAAGAAAACATAGATGCTCTCATTTTTCAGCTTTCATACCCTAAAAGAGAACATTTTAATCAGGGAGATATTATTGATCTTTATGGATTATATTTTAATTATAACACCTTTGATATTGAAAATTTAAATATCCTGAAATATTTTATTGATCAGGAGCTTACAATTCTAAGAAATGAAAAAATAATCTCAAAGAAACAGAAGAAAAAAGCAAAAGAATCAGACCCATTTCAACTGACAGCTTCAAAGAAACTTTTTAAACGCATAAAAAACAACATGTCAGCCTTGTCTTCAAAAGCTACATCTTCTCCAGAGACTCTATTTCCAGAATGCCTAACCCAATCTTAATGACCTGCGCAACAGACAATACAAGCGCAAGCCTTGCATCTTTCAAACCCGCATCGCCTTTGAGGATAGGAGTGGAATTATAGAAATTATTGAATTCCTGAGCCAGCTCAAAAAGATAGTTGCATATGATATGTGGTGATACATAATCTCCAGCAGATTTCACAATCTCAGGGAATGCAGAAAGCCTCTTCAAAACTCTCTGTTCCTGCTCATTAACAAGGTTTCCAGCATCATATTTCTTTATCTTTCCTGCTTTTCTGAGAATGCTTTTCGCCCGTGCATAAGTGTATTGTATATAAGGTGCAGAATTTCCATTAAAATCAAGCGCTTCATCCATATCAAAAGTGACATCTTTCCTTGCCTCAACCTTAAGTATTGAATATATCACAGCACCTTTTCCTACAATTGTTGAAATCATCTTTTTCTCTTTATCTGGCAGACCAGGATTCTTTTCATTGACAACCTCATAAGCCTTGCTGATTGCTTCATCAAGAACATAATCAAAAGTAATATATCTTCCTTTCCTGCCAGACATCTTGATTCCCGGAAGATTGACAAG
>JAUVES010000052.1 GCA_030594675.1 Candidatus Nanohaloarchaea archaeon | reverse complement strand
TAAAGGACATTTCGTATTCACAAAAGAATCAACAGTGCACAAAGGATTGCCTTTGCCATCAAATTTGGCGCCTTTCGGCAGAAGAATAGGTAGCTCATCCTCAGGAACAGGAACAATGCCGCACTTATCGCAGTAGACAATAGGAATAGGCGTCCCCCAGTACCTCTGCCTTGAGACAAGCCAGTCACGCAGCTTATAATTGACAGTCTTTTCACCAAAGCCCTTCTTTTCAAGCCACTTGGTTATCTTCACCTTGGCATCCTCATTGCCGACACCATCAAATGAACCTGAATTGACAAGGATGCCAGCATCAACATAAGCACCTTTCATCTTCGAAGCATCAATCTTCTTACCTTTAGGCTGTATCACAACCCGTACAGGTAACTTATACTTCTTTGCAAAATCAAAATCCCTCTGGTCATGCGCAGGAACAGCCATCACCGCCCCGGTACCATAATCCATGATAGCATAATCCGCAATATATATCGGGCACTCCTCACCATTTACAGGATTTATAAAATACCTGCCAGTAAACATACCATTTTTTTCCTTACCTTCAGCAGTCCTATCAATCATAGATTTTTTTGCAGTATCATCTATAAACTTAATTATCTTCTTCTCATCCTTCATCCCTGCAATAAGTTTCCTCACAGTCGGATGCTCAGGTGCGAACACAAGATAAGTGATGCCAAATACAGTATCAGGACGAGTAGTAAAAGTTGATATAGTCATATCCATATCTTTGACCTTGAAGTAAATCTCAGTCCCCTCGCTCCGCCCAATCCAGTTCTTCTGCATCACGCAAACTTTCTCAGGCCAGTCCTCAAGCTTTGAAATATCATTAAGAAGTTCATCCGCATATTCAGTTATCTTGAAAAACCATTGCGAAAGATCCTTCTTTACGGCAACAGAGTCGCATCTCCAGCACTTTCCTTCCTCAACCTGCTCATTTGCAAGCACAGTCATGCACTTTGGGCACCAGTTGATAGGCGCCTCTGTCTTATAAGCAATCCCTTTCTCAAAAAACTTAAGAAATATCCACTGGTTCCACCTGTAATAATCAGGCCTGCATGTAGCAATCTCACGCGACCAGTCATAGCTGAACCCAAGAGACATAAGCTGCTCTTTCATCATGCCAATGCACTTATCAGTCCACTCAGCAGGATCAGAATTATTCTTGATAGCCGCATTCTCAGCAGGAAGGCCAAGTGCATCATATCCCATAGGATAAAGCACATTAAACCCATTCATTCTCTTGTATCTGGCAATGACATCACCGATAGAAAAATTCCGGACATGCCCCATATGAAGCTTGCCGGAAGGATAAGGAAACATCTCCAAGACATAATATTTTTTCTTCTTCAGATTGCGTCCAGACTCAAAGACCTTCTCTTTCACCCAGACTTTCTGCCACTTCTTATCAATCTTTTTAAAATCATACCCTTCCATGATAAACACTGCCGATATACAGATATTGGCATAGTCAATATTTATAAAAGTTCTGTAAAGTTTCAAAATACAAGAAAAGACTTATATACATCTTAACTCAAATTATTCTTATCCTAATTAAATACATGTGATTGAAATGACAAGAGTTATCGGCGTAGTATCTGGCAAAGGCGGTGTTGGAAAAACAACAATCGCATCAAATCTTGCTCTCGCATTAAACGAGTTCAATAAGCGCGTTATGATTATAGACACAAACCTTACAACACCAAACCTCGGCTTTCACATGGGCATACCTCTCTACCCAAAAACATTCCATGACCTTCTAAGAGGCGAAGCATACCCCGAAGAAGCAACATACATCCATCCTTCAGGCGTTCATGTAATACCCGCAGGAATCTCCTTAAACGACTTAAAAAAGACAGACCCAAAAAACATGGACAATGTAATACTGGATCTTGTAGGAGACCACGACATAATACTTCTTGATGGTGCAGCAGGCCTTGGAAAAGAAGGCATGGCAGGAATAAAAGCATCAGATGAGCTTCTCATAGTGACAAACCCGGAGCTTCCTGCAGTAACAGACGCACTAAAAGCAGTAAAGCTTGCAGAAGAGACAGGCACACACATATTGGGCGTCGTACTGAACAAGCACAATAATGTATCTTCAGAACTAACAGTCTCAGAAGTGGAAGCGCTTATGGGATACCCTGTAATATCAACAATTTCCGGAGATAATCAGATGCAGGCAAGCCTTGCAGCAAAGACACCCCTTATCTCATACAAACCGAACAGCCAGGCTTCCCATGAGATAAAGAAACTTGCAGGCAACCTTATAGGCATAGACTACCAGCCACCAGTCCAGGCAAGAACAACAGGATTTTTCTCAAAGATTTTCGGATTCCTGAAAAGCTAAAAAAACACAAATTATAAAACATTAAAAACCAAACAGTTAGCTATGAATATAAAAAGATACTCACGCCAGACATCTTATAGAAACCTGACAAAAAAAGACCAGAAAACACTTCTAAAAAGCAAAGTTGCAATAATTGGTCTCGGAGCGATAGGTACAGCAGTAGCAGAACTTCTAACACGGGCAGGTATTGGTACCATAACACTAATAGACCGTGACTTTATCGAAAAGACAAACCTTCAAAGACAGCTCCTCTACGACGAAAAAGATATAGGAAAACTAAAAACAGACACTGCAAAAGAAAAATTACAGGCAATCAACTCAGACACAACAATAGAATCAAAGGCATGCGACATAAATCACACAAACATACAAAAAATTGTAGAAGACAAAAATCTGATAATAGACTGCACAGATAACATGGAAACGAGATTTCTGATAAACGACTGCTCAATGAAACACAGCACACCATGGATATACACAGCAGCCGCAGGATCAAAAGGAGTGACAATGAACATAATACCAAAAGAAAACCCCTGCTTTAGATGCATCTTCAGCGAAACCCCAAAAAGCGTCCTTGAAAGCTGTGAGACAGTAGGTATCCTAAACAGTGCATCAGCAGCGATAGGAGCATTTGCAGCAGTAGAGGCAATAAAAATACTTACAAAAAAGAGACACTCAAAAACACTCACATATATAGATGTCTGGAATCAGCATATAGACAGGATAGAGATAAAGAAAAGAAAAGGTTGCCCATCCTGCAACGGCACCTACGAATTTCTGGAAAGAAAAAAAGAGACGCTAAGAATAACACATTCCGGAAAAGAAGCATACCATATAGTTCCTGCAAAACCAAAAAATCTTGATCTCACAAAACTATTCAAAAAAATGGAAGAAAATGGAAAATGCAGCGTCTTCGGACCAGTACTCCACTTCAAAGACGACAGCACAGAATTCTCAATATTCAAAGACGGAAGAGCAACAATCAAAAATATAAAAACAAAAGAAGAAGCAAAAAAGCTATACGAAAGATTTGTAGGAAATTGAATTGAATCAAAAGTGCTATTTCCTTATTGCATAAAGAGTTCCTATTTTAAAGAGTAAGTATATAATTGAACTAAACAACCCAGCTTTAATTCTTACTTTAAATCCTTGCTGTATCAGATGTGCTTTAAGGTCTTTATAATTATATCTATTATCTAAGGAATCGTGAAATTCAAGAACAATTTTATCAATTTTTTTAAGGGTTTTACTATCTGAATTGAGAAGAATTGGGTATTCGGATCCTTCTGCATCTATTTTCAGCAAATCTATCTTTTTAATTCCACAAATCTCAAATATATCTTTCAGAGATCTGCATTTAATATATTCCTTAATATTTTCATTTGTTTTATGAACAGAACCTATACCTTTGTTCATGTTTTTTTCTGAGAGGTATATAGGGATTCTGATATTTTTATCGAGAATCCCCAGTTTAAATGTCTTGATATTATCTGATTTATTTAATTCTACATTTTCATTAAGAACACTAAAATTTTCTGAAAGCGGTTCAAAAGCAAAAACTTTACCATCTGGTGCCCGCATAGACGCATATACTGTAAATGCTCCAATATTTGCTCCTATATCTACTATATTTAGATTTCTTTTGTTATAAAAATCTTTTTTGTTATAATATGTGTTGTATTTCCATGTTTCCATAATCACAAATTTATCTGAAGTATTTTTTCTGACATTAAATTTTGCAGATAAATTGTTGTTTTTATCATGTACCCTGTAAATTGCTTTATTTTTTTTCTGATTAAGATAAAGTAATGATAATATATAGTTACATAATAACATTAAAGTTTTAGAAGGCATAAAATCCTCTTAATATAAAAATTGTTTCAATATTATTTAAAACTTTCCTAACAAGTGCAGATATATGAAACTCATAACGCTGATATCCGGAGGAATAGACAGTCCTGTAGCAGCACACCTGATGCTAAAAAAAGGATGCGAAATGACAGCAATCCATTTAAAAAACAGCACAGATAAAAGACAGCTTGAAAAAATAAAAAAAATTCTGAAAACACTGGAAAAGCTCCACAACACAAAAATAAGCCTATACTCAATAGACCATGCGCAAACCCTTGAAAAAATCACAAAAAAATGCGACACAAAGCTCACCTGCATCCTCTGCAGACGATTCATGTACAGGATAGCAGAAGAAATAGCCAAAAAAGAAAAGGCGGACGCAATACTGACAGGAGAGAGCCTTGGCCAGGTAGCAAGCCAGACACTTGACAATCTATACGCAGAACATTCCAGCACCAGAACAAGAGTTCTAAGACCTCTGATAGGCTTTGACAAGTCAGAGATAATCAATATATCAAAAGACATAGGCACCTATGAGACATCAATACTTCCGGACACATCATGCCCTTTCACACCAAAATACCCGGAGACCCACGCAAAGAAGAAAGACATAGAATCAGCAGAAAAAAAACTGGACATAGACACAATCATAAAAAAAGTGACAAAAAAAGCAAAATCAATAGATATAAGCTAAAACCTATCTAAAATTAGATAACAAAACAAATCCACGAAAAAAAGATATATATACACAAAAACATAAATAAAAAATGGTAATCACCATGGACAAGACCAATAAAAAACCCGAGACAGGATGCTGCCCAAGATTTGATCCAAAACCATGGGAAAACAAGGAAATAAGATGGGAAGGAAAGCCTTTCATCAAAGACCATATAAGATGCATATTCCACATACCAATAAATTTCGGAAAAGTAATAACAAAAAATATGAAAAAAATAAAAAACGCAGATGCTATGCCACCATTTCCAGTCATACTCTCCAATGAGAAATCAGCATGGAGTTCTGACATCTACATCGCAGTCACAAAAGAAGTGCCTGAAACAGAAATAGTAAAAGTTGCAGGAACTTTCTTGACAAAAGTCTTTGAAGGCTCATACAATAACATAGGCAAATGGTCAAAGGAAATGGAATCCTATGTCAAATCAAAAAAGAAAGATATCAAAAAGATGTATTTTTTCTATACAACCTGCCCAAAATGCGCAAAATACTACGGCAAGAACTATACAGTAATCCTTGCACA
>JAUVES010000038.1 GCA_030594675.1 Candidatus Nanohaloarchaea archaeon | reverse complement strand
TCTGAATTTTCCTCTTTCTTAAAGGTGGGCATTTCAATGCCATCTTTTTTTGGCTTCGAGGCGACTGCCTCGAGGCGTGAGAGGCGTTCATCCCCTTGGGATGAAGCCTGCTTTTCTTTTGGTTCTTCAGTTTCAGGCTTTTTTTCCTCTTCCTTTTTCTCTTTAGGTTTATCAGGTTCTTTTTTTTGCATTTCTTTTACATCTTCTTTAGGTTTTTCATCTGGTTTTTTGTTGTCTTCTATCTTTTCAGTCTTGTTTTTTTCATCTTTTGGTATCTCATCTTTTTTAGGTTCCTGTTGCGGTTGTTTTTCCTTTGACTTTTCGGCAGGTTTTTCTTTGCTCTTGCTTTCCTTTTTTTTAGTGAAGAAGCCTGAGAATAATCCTGAAGAAGTACTGCTGCCAGATTCCATATCAATCAATAGATATTTGTGCGGATGGCATATATATTGTTTTTATCCTGTTTTTTCCTTAGTTCTTATTTGTGGTGATAATTTATGTATATTTGATGTCATAGATAGTTTTCCATTAATATTCAAGACTGAAAATAGTATATATAATCTTGCAAAAGAAGTGTTGTCAAACAATGAATTTGATGAAGCTATTAAGAAGATGAAATCTGTTAAGTCTCTTTCTTGAAAAAAGGGCTGTGAATTTATTTACCTGTTCTCAAAAGCGTCTGCTACCTGGATTATCTTTCCCTCGTCCATGTGATTGCCCAGAAGATGGAGGCCGACCGGCATGTCTCTTGATTTTCCGCATGGTGTTGATATCATCGGTATGCCTGCAAGGTTAGGACCTACTGTAAGGTTATCCATTGCGTATGTCTCTACAGGCGTGAGCTTCTCAATTTCAGAAAATCTTGGTGAGATTATGGGCATTGTCGGTGCAGCAAGGACATCAACTTTTTTGAATGCTTTTTTGAAATCTTCTATTACAAGAGTCCTTACTTTGAGTGCTTTAAGATAATACTGGTCCCTATATCCAGCCATTCTTGCGTATGTACCTAAAAGTATTCTTCTCTTTGCCTCTTCACCAAGATATTTTTCTCTGACCTCTGAGAAGTACTTGTTGAAAGATCCCTTTATCTCATCCTGTGCACCGTACCTCATGCCGCAGTATTTTGCAAGGTTTGTAGATGCTTCAACTGTTGCTATTATGTAGTATGATGGGAGGACATAGTCTGTGGTGGATAAGGATATGTCTGTAATCTTTGCGCCTATCTCTTCAAGTTTTTCTATAGCTGATCTTACTTTTCTTTCTATATCCCTGTCTATGCCTTTGAAATATTCTTTAGGGATTCCTATTTTTAGTCCTCTTATATCTTTTCCTGTGTATCTTGTGAAATCTTCTGTATTTTTCTGTATGCTTGTCTGGTCCATCGGGTCTTTTCCTGAGATTATAGAAAGCATGAGTGCGCAGTCTTTTGTTGTCTTTGCCATAGGACCTATCTTGTCCAGTGAGTTTGCGTAGTCTATGAGACCGTATCTTGACACTCTGCCGTAGGTTGGTGTCAGTCCTGTTACACCGCAGAATGATGCAGGGCATGATATTGATCCGCCTGTGGATTCGCCAAGAGCTATGTGAGGCATAGTTACTGCTGCTGTAAATCCTCCTGCGCCTCCTGATGATCCTCCGCAGCTTCTTTCTATATCCTGCGGATTTTTTGGAATTCCAAAAGGTGAATTTGTGGAAAATGTGCCGAATCCGAATTCATCCTGTGCCGTCTTGCCAATTATTACGCTTCCCTCTTTTTTTGCACAGGAAATTGAGGTTGCATCGAATAATGGTATGTAATTTTTAAGAATTTTTGAACCTGCAGTAGATTGTATATCTTTTGTGCATATATTGTCTTTTACCGATACGGGAAGTGCAGATAACCTTGATTTCCTGTCCACTTTACCTATACTGTCCAATGCTTCCTTTTCTGATATTGTGATGAAATGATTGTGTTTTTTGTCTATCTTTTTTGTCTCTTCAAAGAATTTTGCGTAGAAATCTTTGATGTCTATATTTCCTTTTTTTGATTCTCTTATGAAGTCGGATACTGAAAGTTTTGAGTAGTCCATATGATTACCTTATATTGCTTTTGGTCCTCTGAAGTAATTGTCTTCCCTGTTCTTTGCATTGGCTAAGGATTCTTTCTGGCTTAAGCTTTCTTCAATAATGTCTTTTCTTGTGATATTCTTCACTTCAACTGGCTGGAAAGTAGGTTTTATCCTGTCTGTATTTATGGCTGAAAGCTTTCTGAAACTTTTGAGTATGTCATCAAGATCTTTTTCAAAGCGCTTTTTTTCTTCAGCTGTGAGTTCAAGACGTGCAATTCTAGAAACCTTATCAATTCTTTCTTCCATTAAGTTCACTTAAGAGAATATGCGCAGGTAACTTTTATATTTTTGTGTGATATGAGGATTCCATAGGAAATAGAGGTTCTTTTTGTTTTTTGCATGTTTTTTTCCATAAGAAGTAAAGGTTATCCTTTTTGCATGTTTTTGTAGAAGCGGCATCAAGTGGCTTATTTTTTTATATCTAAAAAATAATATATATTCTTAAGAATAGTAATCTATATATACTTAGGTTAGGAAAATAAAAAATAGGTATAAAATGATGACAAATTGGGCGTTTGTCATTGATTTAGATTCATTATAATTTGGGCATTTAACCTATTGGGCTTAGGTTTTATTCTATTGTGTTTAGTGATTGTGATTTTTGGGCAAAAATCTCAATAAGAAATATTGTGTATTTGAGCGGATATACATTTTGATTATATGATGTGTATATTATAATGTATTTGTTCGAGTATATACTTTTATTGGGGGAATAAATATGAGACAGATAATAGATAATGTGAAAATGGACGCTGGCACTGCCAGCATGACACAAGGGACTACTACTCAGCCGGGTGAGTTTGATTTTGTTGATGTGAAAGATGCAAAGATTACAGTAATTGGTGCTGGTGGCATGGGCAATAATGCGATAAGCAGGTTGCATGATCTTGGAATTCAAGGTGCAGATACAGTTTCTGTAAATACAGATAAGCAGCATCTTCTTTCTGTCAAGGCAGACAGGAAAATTCTTATAGGGAAAGATGTTACAAAAGGTCTTGGCGCAGGCGGTTATCCTGCTGTCGGGAAGCAGGCTGCTGAAGAGTCTTTAAATGAGATAAAAGATGTGCTTTCAGCAACAGATCTTGTATTTGTCATAGCTGGTATGGGTGGCGGTACAGGTACTGGAAGCGCTCCTGTTGTTTCAAAGATTGCTAAAAAATCTGATGCTATTGTAATTGGTGTTGTCACTATGCCATTTAAGATTGAAGGCGGAAGAATACCAAAAGCAGAGGAAGGTCTTGTAGCACTCAGAAAAGTATGTGATACAGTAATTGTTATAGAGAATGACAAGCTTTTGGAAGTTGCAGGAGAGATGCCACTCCAGCAAGCATTTGCAGTGGCTGATGAAATAATTGTTACTATGATAAAAGGTATAACTGAGACAATTTCTACACCATCAATAGTGAACCTTGACTATGCTGATGTAAAGTCTGTCATGAATAATGGCGGCGTTGCAGTCATAGGTGTTGGTGAAAGCAGTTCTGCTGCAAGGGCAAGAGAAGCTGTTGAAGAGGCAATGTCAAATCCGCTTCTTGATGTGGATTATAAAGGTGCTACAGGTGCTCTTATCCATATAAGCGGTGGTCCTGACATGAAGCTGAGTGAGATTGGTGATATAGGTGAGTTTGTGTCAAAACATCTTGACCCTGATGCATCAACAATATGGGGTGCACGAATTGATGAAAATCTGCATGGCAAAATTCGTGTGATTACAATAATCACTGGTGTCCAGTCTGAATATATCCTTGGCCCAAGAAATATGTCTTCCGGCTCTCAGGAACAGGCACAGCCTGTCAAAGAGATTTCGCAGGAACTTGGCATAAAGTGTGTTTATTAGATGTAAAAATATCTTCCATAGATAACCCCCCTGGTGCGCTTGTTACTTCTCCCTTATGAGCGCACCTCCTTTTTTTCTTTCTGATTTAAATTAACTTTTTATTCTTAGGATGTTAATCTTGTGCATGGATTATCTACAGCTTGCTAATGTGTATAATAGGCTTGAGTCTAAAGCAAGTAAACTTGAGAAGACTGACATTGTTGCGCAGTTTCTTGAAGATGTTGATAAGGATGAGCTTGAGGCAGTTGTTCTTCTTCTTTCCGGCAGGGTTTATCCTGGCTGGCAGTCGCAGGAACTTGGACTGTCTTCCAGCCTGATGATCAAGGGGATTGCTAAAGCTTATGGCATTGACGCCTCAAAAATTGAGGATAAATGGAGAGAGCTTGGTGATCTGGGGCTTGTTGCAGAGAAATATTCTTCACAGAAGAAGCAGTCCCGGCTTTTTTCAAAATCACTTACTGTAATGCATGTATTTGATTCTTTGCGCAGGATTGCTGAGATTGAGGGTATGAAGTCGCAAGATAAAAAGATTGATCTTGTCTGTGAGCTTCTTGGCTCTGTATCTGATCCTGTTGAAGCAAGATATCTTACAAGGACAATTATTGGTGATCTTCGTGTCGGTGTTGCAGAAGGGCTTTTGAGAGATTCTATCGCTTATGCATTTTTTACAAATGTGTACTGGAAGGAGACTCTTTTGCAGAAGGTTGATGGCGGCACCCGACTTAGCCTGGTCTGTGAGTCTGTTAAGGGCAGGAAGATTCTTGTTGATACTGAACTTGATGCTTTTCTTTTGAAGAAGTATGATAAGGAGTATAGTGTTCTTAAGTCTGAAAATGATTTAATTGTTAGAGATATTGATGGTGATGTTGAAGTTTCAAAGTCTTTATGTGATTATGTTCTTTTTTATGATTCTGTTTTGGGCAAGGAAGTTAAGTCTAAGATAGTGTCTGCTGTTGAGCATGCTTTTTCTATGATAAATGATTTTGCTGCAGTTGCCATGGCTGCCAGGGAAGGTGGGCTTTTGGGCCTGTCAAAGCTGGGGCTGACTGCCAGCCATCCGATAAAGGTGATGCTTTACCAGAAAGCTCCTACAATTGAAGATGCATTTAAGATTGTGGGCAAGCCTGCAGCGGTGGAGTATAAGTATGATGGCTTCAGGCTTCAGGTGCATAAGATTGATGGTGATGTGAAGCTTTTTACCCGCCGGCTTGAAGATGTGACTTTGCAATTTCCTGATGTTAGATATTCTGTTAATAAGAGTGTGAAAGCTGAATCATTCATTCTTGACTGTGAAGTCATTGGTGTTGATAAAGAGACTGGTAAATGGCTTCCTTTCCAGAAGATATCACGCAGGATAAAGAGGAAGCATAAAATTGAGGAGATTATTAAGGAGATTCCTGTGATTGTCAATTTTTTTGATGTGATGATGGTTGCCGGAAAGAATCTTATAGATGCTCCGTTTGAGGAAAGGAGGAAGATGATAGAATCTATTGTCTCTGAAAGTGAGATGGTCAAGGTTGCAAAGCATATTGTGACTTCTGATGTCAGGGCTGTGGATAAGTTCTATAAGGAGTCACTTTCCAAAGGAAATGAAGGCATTATGATGAAAAGCCTTTCTGCACCTTATAAGCCAGGAAACAGGGTCGGCTATGGGATAAAGATAAAGCCTACCATGGATAATCTAGATCTGGTCGTTGTCGGCGCCGATTATGGAGAAGGCAAAAGGGTTGGCTGGTTCAGCAGTTTTCATCTTGCATGCTATGATTCAGATTCCGGGAAATTCCTGACTATAGGGAAGATGGGCACAGGGATTAAAGAGAAGACTGAAGAAGGCATGTCTTTTGAAGCTCTTACTGATATGCTTAAGCCACATATTGTTAAGGAGAAAGGCAAAAGCGTTGTGCTGAAACCTACGCTTCTTGTGGAAGTCGCTTTTGAAGAAATTCAGAAATCTTCTAAATATTCTTCAGGTTTTGCTCTCCGCTTTCCCCGTCTTGTGCGTCTTCGTGAGGACAGGATGGCTGAAGATGCATCTACTGTTGATGAGATCTCTATGCTTTATACTGGGCAGAGGGGACGTGATACTTAGATAATTATGTAAAAGTTATTCCCATCTTTTCACAAACATATTCTTGCAGTGGCAATAGAATAGGAGAATCAATGCTTGTTCTTGACCAGAACTGCAATTTATCACTTGATGGCAAAGTTCTGTTTATAGATAAATCATTACTATATGGTGTTTTCCGTTTCATATGTTCTGTTATACCAAAAGAAAGTAATTCTGCTTCTAATGGTAATTTTAACTTTTTTAATTTTGATGCATCTTTTCTTCCACGAGCAGATATATTTATTTTAGGTTCACTATTTTGATATGATTCTCTAAATCTTTGAACAGAATATCCTGGATCTTTTGCATAAGATTGTTTAAAGAATTCAAGAAGATGTCTTTCTTTTTCAATATGTTCAGATTCATTTCCAAAAAAAATATATTCAAGTTCATTCTCAAAACCTTGTGTTGGTTCATAGCCAAGACTTTCTAAAGTTTCGACATACTGGTCAACACCAGCTTCATCAAATCCTTCAATAATCCCAGAT
>JAUVES010000043.1 GCA_030594675.1 Candidatus Nanohaloarchaea archaeon | reverse complement strand
ATGATTATCAATCCAATATATCCTGGACCGTGCGAATTAGGTGATAGCTTATCAAATACTGATTTTTGTGTTTATTACATTAGCGAAGAAAGTTACAATTGTCTTGATGATATGTCAGAAAAGATCAAACAATTTCCTAATCCTATGGAAGCTATGATTATGATAAGTATTCCAGAATATAAGCAATTATCTATCTTCAATATTGTAGCTAATCTAATATTTCTTTTCATAGAAGGATATCTAATTTCATCAATTATTTTATTGATTTATAGAAAATTAGATAAATTTATCAAAAAATAATCCTCAGCAAACCTTCGCCCCATTACCAATTTCCTTGTCAACACCTAAAAGAACAACATCATCACCTTTCTCGGCAGCAAGAAGCATTCCCTGTGACTCAACACCACGAATTATAGCAGGCTCAAGATTAACAATTACGATGATCTGTTTTCCAAGAATTTCTTCAGGTGTATAATACTTTTTCATGCCTGCAACAACCTGGCGGGTCTCTGAACCCATATCAACAGATAGCACATAAAGCTTATCTGCATCAGGATGATCTTTGACATCAACAACAGTGCCAACTTTCATCTTAAGTTTTGTAAAATCTTCATAACTTGCCATATAATCTACCTCTTACCTGAGAACAGAATTTTACACTTATCAACATCTTCCTTTTCAATCTTCTTGAAAAGAATGCCAATATCACCTATCTTCTGTCCTGCCTTAAGCTTATACTCAAGCCCCCCTGAATTGACATCACTTCCATAGCCTATCTGTTTCCATAGATCCCTTGACGCAGACGGCACAAAAGGATAAAGAAGCTTCCCAAGAAGAGATGAAAGACAAAGGCATACATTGATAACAGTACCGCATCTTTCCTTATCCTTTTTCACAAGCACCCACGGCTCATTCTTCTGAAAATACTGGTTTGCAAGATTAGATATCTCAAGAACTGTCTTAATGCCTTCTTTAAGCTCAAAACCTTCAAGCTTCTTAACATACTTATCCTTAAGTTTCTCAGCCCTTTTAAGCACCGCCTTATCATCAGCATTCAGTTTAGCAGCAGGAACATCGCCAAAGTTTTTCTTCGCAAAAGAGAGTGTCCTGAAAAAGAAATTGCCCATATTTGCCACAAGCTCATTGTTTATTTTATTCATAAGATCCTGCCAGTCAAAATCATAATCTTTATGCTCTGGAAGTGTTACAGAAAGATAAAATCTCCATATAGCAGAATCAAACCCAAGCCTTGCAAGATCAGACGTAAAGATTCCAACATTCCTGCTCTTTGAGAACTGTCTGCCTTCATAATTAAGATACTCATTAGATGCTATGTAATCAGGAAGATTCCACCTATCATTTGACATAAGCTCAACAGGCCATATAATTGTATGGAAAGGAACATTATCTTTGCCTAGAAAATGCACAATCCTCGTATCTTTAGACTGCCACCATGCTTTCCAGTCTTTTTTATTCTCCAGTGCCCAGTCAGCAGTAAAGCTTATATATCCTATAGGCGCATCAAACCATACATAAAAAACCTTGCCATCATAACCTTCTTTAGGTATCTTTATGCCCCACTTAAGATTCCTGCTTATGCATCTTGGCTCAAGCCCTTCCTTTATCCAAGCAAGCGGAAGATTCCGTATTATTCCTTTCCACTCTTTTTTTGACCCAATCCATATCTTAAGTTGAGGTGCAATCTTAGGCAGATCAAGAAACAGATGCGTATCCTCACGAACTTCAGGTTTCTTTCCACAAAGCTTGCATTTAGGGTCTTTAAGCTCTGCAGGCTCAATAAACTTGGAGCATTCATCACACTGGTCACCTTTTGCATCAGGAGAGCCGCAGTGCGGACATGTCCCTTCTACATAAGAATCAGGAAGATACCTGTCATCATGTGCACAGTAAAGAAGAGTTATCTTTTTTTCAATAATCCATCCTTTCTTATCAAGATCATTAAATATCTCCTGTGTAAATCTCACATTACTATCAGAGCTTGTCCGGCCAAAATAATCAAATTCAATATCAAGCATCTTAAAGTTCTTAAGTATTTCATCATGCATAGTCTTGCAGTATGCAGCAGGCGATAATTTTCTTTTCTCAGCCTCAATCTCGGTCCTTGTCCCTGACTCATCAGTGCCGCAGATAAATATTGCATCTTTGCCGGAAAGTTTAAGAAATCGTGAATAAATGTCAGCTCTAAGCGTACATATAATATTGCCAAGATGCGGAACATTATTGACATAAGGCAGTGCTGAAGTCACAAGAGTTCGCTTAAATTCTGTTATTGGTATCACCTTAACCTTTTTTAAGGTTAAAACTATATAAAAAGTTGTATTATATCAAAAAAAATTTCTTTAACCAGGCTGCATCCATCCTTCTTCTACCATAGGATTCCAATCCTCAGGAAAATAGTGCCCAACTTTATCCCAGGATTCAATTACTGACAATGAGTATACAATCTTTCCCTTATTATTTTTAACAGGATATTCCGGCAAAAAATAATATTCATTAAAATTATCACCAGGACCTATAAACATACATCTTTGTCTACCTCTACAAGTTGTGATTTGAAGAATATCTCCTAGCCTTACATATTTTCTATGAACAGCACCAGGAAAATCAGGGCCATTACCATATAGACCACTACTAAAATCAGCCTTGCCCGGCCTAAAAAAGGGTGATAATTCATTAGAAATATTAGTAGAAATAATAGCGTTATAGTCCCTTACTTCAGGTAATAACTCATGAGGTATTAAATACTCCATAATAACACCTTATAACTGTAGGGTAGTTAATCTTTATATACTTTACATCACTTTACTACCGTGTATTAAATACTTCCAATAATAGAATGTACTGACTATATATAGTTTTCGGTTATTATATAACTATATACAAAAAAAGAGACAAAATCTATAAATTCTTCACAATATTCCGTACATCTCTGATAACAACAGTCGGTTTCTCCTCTGCTTTAAGCCCTTCAAGATCCTCCTCGGAAGATTCACCAGTAAGAACAAGGCCAGTCCTGAAGCCGCACATATTGCCAAAAGTAACATTTGTAGAAAGATTATCTCCAATAAGAAGAGTGTCCTCAGGGAACAGGAATACATCTTCAAGAAGCCTGGATTTCATTTCAGGGGATGGCATGCCCAGAAGCTTCACTTCTGCCCCGGTAAACTTCTTCACAACTTCAACAATAGGCATTTCACCAGGAAATACCTCACCATCTACATACCAGTTACGATTAAAGCCTGTAGCATAAAGTTTAGCACCCTTTTTCACAAGATCGCCTATTTTCTTGAGCTTCATATAATTAAAATTCCTGTCAATAGAAAGAAGAATATGGGCTGCATCATCAGATATGCTTATCCCTTTATCTCCAAGTTCAGATATAAGGCCTCTCTCGCCTGCAACATACACCTTATTGATTCCTTTTGACTCAAAATAATTTGCAGCCACATAACCTGAAGATATGATTTCATTCTCTGATGTCTTCAGGCCAAGTTTTGTCAGCTTATCTGCTATCTGCTCCCGCGTAATCACGCAGTTGTCAGTGATATAATATACTTTCTTATGCCTTTTTTTAAGGGTGGATATAAGCTTTTCAATATGAGGATAAAGATTATTCCACTCAATTACAGTCCCGTTTATATCAAATATATATGTCCTTATTGAACTAAAATTTACAAGCATACCGAAATATGGAATTGCAATCTTATATATCTTATCTAAAAATATAAGAACCAGCAAAAAAACACAATTATTTATACAAAAAAACCTATAATCTAAACATGAAACAAAAAAACATAATAATATTAATATTGATTTTTTTATCTATTGTAATGGTCTCTGGATGCACAGAAGAAGATATGATAGAAAAACCAAAAGGGACAGTAACTGTTTCAGAATTGCTTGAATCACCTGTATACAACACAGAAGTCAGGCTTTATGGAAAAATAGCATATCTTGGAGGGCTTATATGTCCATGTTTCCACTTACTGACCAATGATAGACAGATGGAAATCTGGTATGATCAGATAAAAAATGAAGGAGGACCAAAAACACCAGTAAGCATAGACGGGCTTGAAGACGGCAACTGGGTGATTGTAACAGGAGAACTCAAAAAGAACAGTGGAATTACAGACAATATTTTTTGGGCAGCGAAAATTGAAAAAGTGAAAATCTCACCTGTTACATCAGATGATACCTGTACAGAAATATGCAAAAGCAAAGGCTACAAGAAAGGAATATGTAGATTGCCGCAGGAAATAGAGCACCTATATGAAAATATAGGGCCTTGCATTATCGCAGATTCACTCACATGCGGAACCGAAAAACAATGCAGCTGTTTTTGTTCAATTTAATGATAAAGGATATGGCATATATGAAAAAAGATGAAACAATAATTTTGACATTGATTCTTATAGCATTTACATCAAGCATATTTTTCTATCAGCAGATGCCAGACCAGATAGCTGCCCACTGGAATGCAAAAGGCGAAGTAGATGGATACATGTCAAAATTATGGGGACTGTTCCTGATGCCAATGATGCTTACAGGAATAGCTATACTCTTTATGCTCATCCCAAAAATAGACCCATTAAAAGCAAACATAGAAAAATTCAGGAAAGAGTATAATCATTTCATTATCATAATTTTCATATTTATGCTTCTTGTTCATCTACATATAATTCTCTGGAACATTGGAATAGAGATAAGCACAAATCTGATTATCCCTATAATATCAGGATTCTTATTCTACCAGGTCGGCATCCTCTGCGAAAAAGCGAAAAAGAACTGGTTTATAGGTATCAGAACACCATGGACTCTAAGCAATGAAAAAGTATGGGATAAGACAAACAAGCTTGCAGGCAAGCTTTTCAGGATTGCTGGAATAATAGTCCTTACTGGCACCATATTCCAGAAATATATGATATACCTTTTAATAATTCCTGTAATTTTTGTCGCATTATATACGATGATATATTCATATGTAATATATCAGAAAGAAGAAAAAGTAATCAAGAAGCACCATGTCCGGGCATAGCATCAAGAATATGGCTTCTCTTTATCAGTTTTTTTATCTCCGCAAGTTCCTGGTATATATAGCTGACTTCACGCTCGGATTTCCTATTGACTGCATAATCTCTATCAGCCTTGATATGATCCCTTTCAGCAGTCCTGTTCTGGCTCATAAGAATGATAGGTGCCTGTACGGCAGCAACACAGGATAAACAGAAATTGAGCAATATAAACGGATAAGGATCCCATGCATAGATATAAGCATAAAGATTGATGCACATCCACACAAACATGAAAGTAAACAGAAGTATCAGAAACTTCCAGCTACCGCAGAACCCGGTAAGAGCATCAGACGCTCTCTGGCCAAAAGTAAGCTTAGGTCTTGGCGGTCCCTGCTGCTGTTCTTGTGGTTTTGAAAATGGATTATGCAACCCATGAACAAGACTTTCATCTGCAGGCGAAGTAGATTTGGCAGAACCATTATTATTATTAGAATTGCTTGAATTATTATTGCCAGAATGATTAGATAAAGAATTACGCTTATTTGTATCCATAACACAATATTGAATATGAAAGGTATATATATTTCTTATACAGCTTTATTATTCTTTTATAAATAGATTTAAAAGATTTAGAATTTAATACATAAAAGTGATATTAATGATGCAAGTCTTAGAGACACAAGAACAGATTCCAGCATTCAACACAGTCATTGAAGGTACTCCTGCAGATGATATGTTTCGTTTTAATTATAAAACAATAGAACTGGATACTGCCAAAGACACAACAATCTTAAACGACGGAAAAAACAGATATATATTTTATGCAGCAATCAAAGAAGAAAAAGAGTTTGAAAATACTGATTTTGGCTTAAATGTATACTTATCATTTATAAATCCAGAAGAAAAAGATATAGAAGAGCC
>JAUVES010000066.1 GCA_030594675.1 Candidatus Nanohaloarchaea archaeon | reverse complement strand
GTCCAATAAAAAGGATAATCTGGATGTTGCGCTTTCTGACCTTACTACAGATATGCAGTATCTTAAGATGGAGCAGCGCAAAGTACAGAGAGAGATTGTTTCAAATAATATTAAGATTGATAAGGCAATGAAGTATAAGCAGGAGTGTTATGTTAAAGTTCGCGAGCTTGTTGGTGAAGGTAATGCAGATGAAGCAAGAAATCTTGTAGCTGAAATGCAGAGACAAGAAGATATTGAAAAAGAATATTCCACTAAGATAGCATCAAGCAAGCGCCTGATTTTGGGTTATGATTCTCTTATTGTTGATGTATCTGATTTAAGGAAAGCTGTTATGGATAAGATAAGGGAAGTTGCTTTTAACCCAGATGTATATAATATGAGTCTTGGTGATGTTGTCAGTAATGTTACTGACGCTGCTAAGATTTATGGGAATTATGATAAAGTCAAAACTTATGCTATACTTGAGGCTCACAGGGAACAGGAAGCTTTGAAAACTGAGGCGGAATCTGA
Source organism: Candidatus Nanohaloarchaea archaeon (assembly GCA_030594675.1). Taxonomy (GTDB): domain Archaea; phylum EX4484-52; class EX4484-52; order EX4484-52; family GLR71; genus GLR71. The sequence goes on along the minus strand of JAUVES010000066.1, from coordinate 4,415 downwards.
GATGTTTAATGCTGGCCTGTATGATGTGGATACAGAGAGAATTCTTGCTGATATCTCGTCAAATCCTGATATTTACAGTACGGAACTGCAGGATGCGTATAAGATTGTGAACGATTCTTCTGAAGTAAAGGAATACTCATGAGAGTTGTTGCCTTGTGCTTGAGGAACTTATTATTGAAAAGGGCTTGTCTTATCTTAATAGCAGCAGAAAGTTAAGAGAGACAGACTCTTTAAATTCACTTAGGCAGCTTTATCTTGCAAATGATTATTTTGTAAAGGCGATGCTTGAAAATAATATCAATGTGAGACATAGAGGCTATGTTTTCTATAAAGAGACACAGCAGGAAGCATGGGAAATTGTAAGCAACCTTTCAAGAGATGTTGGCCAGCATGTTGCTGGAGAATCAGATGACTGGACAGATAAGACTGTTGTGAAATCTGGCTATACTTTTGATGATATTATAGGTTATGATTATGTCAAAGAGAAATTTCGTGTTCATATAATCTATCCCAGAACAAAGAAAATGCCTTTTAAGATAAAGGCAAATAATACAGTTCTTATGTATGGCCCTCCCGGGTGCGGCAAATCTTTTTTTGCAAGCGCTCTTTCAAATGAGATTGGTGAAGGCACTATGTATTCTATAGATGCTTCAAATATACTTTCCAAGTATTATGGTGAAAGCAGCAGGAATATATCTATGATTTTTGATATGCTTAAAGGAAATGAGAACAATGTGCTTTTTATTGATGAAATTGATGCGTTGTCTATGAAAAGGGATTTTTCTGATCCTGCTGCGAACAGGACGATATCTACACTTCTTTTGCAGATTGATGGTATAGATAAGACTGATATAAATCTGATAGCTGCAACCAATAAGCCAGATCTTATAGATGAAGCTATCATGAACCGGTTTAATTCTTCTTTGTATATTCCACCTCCAGATAAGAGTTCAAAGGAATTTATATTTGATCTTGAAGTCAAAAGGCAGCTTGAAGGCCATACTCCTGATCTTGATATCGGTAAAATTGCCAGTCACATGGAAGATAAAGAACTTGAAGGTTCAAGATTCAGTGGAAGAGATATAAGAAAGATTGTGACAAACACGCTTGAAATTGCTTCTATTGATTATGTTGTGAATGGTTCTTTTTCTATAGACAATAAACTGTTCTACCAGATGATTGATGAAGTTGTACCCAGCCTAAGCAAGAAGATGCTCAAGAAGTATGAAGAGTTTGATCTGTAGTTAATTATAGGTATCTGTTGTTGCGATACATTTAAAAAGATTATAATTATATATATTAAACTATTGAGTGATTGGGTAGATATATTTATAGTAAAGTGCATAAAGTGTTTACTGAATGTTTATATGTGGTTTAAATGCAGATAAAAATAGATAAACAGGACAAAGAAATGTGGGTTATTGAAATTGATAGTGGTCAACATACTCTTCCAAATCTTTTGAGAAAAGCTTTGTGGGATGATCCGTCTGTTTCGCTTGCTGCTTATGAAAAATCTCATCCTTATGTTGGTGTGCCAAGGCTTGTCGTGAAAGCGAAAGATCCAAAGAAAGCACTTATTGGTGCTATAAAAAGGACACGAGATCAGGTTGATTCATTCAGTGCAGAATTTGAAAAAGCTTTCAAAAAATAATTTTTTATTCTTTTATTTTTGTTTTTATTATAACTTAGTGGTTCTTTTTTCTGTGATTTTCTCGTTTTTAATGGAAAGCTTTATATACTTTCATGAAATATTATAAATCCCTAAAAATTTTTGGTTTGAATTTTTGATATATGATAATATTAGGAGATGAAAATTATGCAGCTTTGTAAATCGTGCGGAAGTCTTATGAGACCTGAGAAGAAGAATGGTTCTGTGCTTTTTGTCTGTCCTAATGGCTGTGGTGTTGAAAAGAATGGCAATAAGGTCATTAAGCTTAGCCAGAAAATCGACCATGACCCTCTTGATGATGTACAGGTGATAGAGAAAACTTCTGTCAATCTGCCTGTCATGGAGATGCCATGCCCTAAGTGTCCAGGAAGTAAGGTTTACTGGTGGACAAGGCAGACAAGATCAAGCGATGAGCCAGAGACAAGGTTCTATAAATGTATTGACTGTGGCCATACATGGCGTGAGTATAGTTGATTTTAAGTCCTTTGAATAATGCTTGAATCTATTTATTACTCTAGTTTTTCAAGATGACTGATGCATTCTTTAATGTTTTGACCTATTTCTGGCCTGTCTTGTGTTATGATTATCTGCTATAATGCTTAACATTAATAAATGTTCATGTGAAATAATGATTTATAATTATTAATACTTATAATTATTGATGAAATATTGGAGGCTAATCAAATGTTTAAAGCTACACTAAATAATGTTACCCTTTTCAGGGATGCCCTGACTGCTGTTTCAGAGCTTATAATTGAAGGGATTTTCAAGGCCAATAAAGATGGCTTATATATGAAAGCAGTTGATCCTACTATGGTCGCACTTGTTGATTTTAAGTTTCTTGCAACACAGTTTGAAAAATATGAGGTAGATTCAGAACAGGAAATCAGCGTAAATCTTGAAACTTTTCTTTCAGTTCTTAAAAGAGCCTCATCTTCCGATAAGGTCACATTTGAACTTGATAGCGATGCGAAAAAGCTTACAATCACCTTTGCAGGGAAATCTACAAGAAAGTTTGTCCAGCCGCTTATAAGCATTGATGATGCTGAATCTCCTGAGATGAAACTTGATTTTCCATGTGTCATGGATGTACAGACATCTGTGCTTGAAGATGGGATCGGTGATGCTTCTATAATATCAGATACTCTTGCTCTTAGCGCTGATGCTAAAAAGTTTGAAATATCTTCAAAAGGTGATCTTAACCAAGTACAGCTTGAGATTGAAAAAGGAAGCAGAGCTTTGCTTGACCTGTCTGCAAAAGAGGCATGCTCATCTAAATTCAGCCTTGATTATTTTAAGAAAATCATAAAAGGGGCAAAGCTTTCAGATGTTGTAAAGATTGAAATGGGTAAGGATTATCCTGTAAGGCTTACTTTTAGGCAAAAGGATGCCCTTGAAATAAGTTATGTACTTGCTCCGAGAGTTGAGGATTGAATATGGAACTGAGCTTTTTTTATTATGCGGTTGTCTCTCTTTTTGTGATAATTAACCCTGTTGGCACTGTCGGTGTCTTCAGGTCTATTCTTGAGGGATACAGGAAGAAGGACAGAGGCAGGATTATACATAAAGCGATTATTGTTGCGACAGTTGTGCTTCTTTTATTTAGTGTTTTTGGGAATGCTATTTTTGATCTTCTTCAGGTAAACCTTTATTCTTTTAAGATTGCAGGAGGCATACTTTTAGGTATCATATCTGTAAACATGATTCTTGGCCAGAGACAGAAGACAAAACATACTAAGGAAGAGGAAGAAGAATGGGAGACAATGGAGGATCTTGCAATAACACCTCTTGCAATCCCGCTCCTTACAGGTCCTGGCTCAATCACTACAGGAATTCTTCTTTACAATTCTGCTGTCACAGTTGAACAGAAGCTGTTTGTAACGCTTGCAATTGTAGTGGCATTTTCTTTATCATATCTGATACTTAGGCATTCAGAGATGCTTTTTGAATTTCTTGGGACTACAGGCACCAAGGTGATAACACGGCTTATGGGCCTTATGCTTATGGCTATTGCTGTACAGTATATGACTGGTGGCATTGTTGATTTTTATTATGCTGTGTTTGTTTAGGATCTGATGTTTGTTTGCTGTGCTAGCTGATAGAAATTGATTGCTTGCCTTTATAGTTTCTGCCGGGTCTATTCTTTCTGTATCTGCTATGTTTTCTAATATAGCATACTCTTGTGGAGTAAGTATTAAATCAAAAGATGTTTCATCATTATCTTCTGTGAATGCTTACTCCGTTTGGTGTGAGAACGATATAGTCTTCGTCAACGCCGGCAACATCACCGTTTATTGCTATGCAAGTCTTTCTTAATCTATCTACAGCTCTTTTGAGCTCTGTTATGTCTTTCTCTTTCAGAGGCTTTATCTTAACCCATACTATGTCTCCATTACGGACATATTCCTGGATTATGCTTGTGTCTGAAAAATCGGATAGTGTTTCAACACGAATCATGAATTTTCCGTGATTTGGTGAGTCTGATTCATCTATCTCGAGGTACTCTGCCTCATTCATCTGTTCTGTCTCCGGTTCATTAAGTAATTTATTTAAAAATCCCATTTTAGTCCCCTCTTAATCATATCTTATGCATATATAAGTTAAATTTAATATATGTAGTAAATTTTTGTTCAGTAATATTTAAAAGCTTTTGTCAGGATTCTATGTCATTCTGGAATGACTCAAGCATTGTTACGATATTCCATATCTGTGTTCTTGTGAATGGCTGTATGTTTGTATCATTGCT
>JAUVES010000017.1 GCA_030594675.1 Candidatus Nanohaloarchaea archaeon | reverse complement strand
AGAATTTATGCGGTCATGATAATGGTCTTCTTTAAATATGTTTAAATCAGCCAATGAATTGTTCTGGTTGAATGTAAAAACATTATCATCAAGATATATCTCAAAAAGTGAAACCTCATCATATTTTGCACCGAAATAAATGTTCTGCAGATAAGTCTCGTCCATAGGGTCTTTATCCAGTATCGCGTTATAAACAAAGCCTATAGCATTGCGGCAGAGATTTAATGCTACATATGCGGGAAATTTTTCTGAGATTATTGATACATCAGATACAGAAGTTTTTGTTAATATTTTACTCGAAAAATTTTCAGCCATTTAATCACTGTCACTTAATTAAATAGAAAAATTAATAAATCAATCTATGAAGTCTTTTCCTGCAATCTTTCCGGGCAGGTATTCTCTTGCGACGAATTCAAGACTTTTTGATGCCAGTGCCTGCTGCTCTATCCTTGCGTCTTTAGAGAGCATAGACTTGAGCTCTTTTATCCACTGCGGCTTGTTGAACCATTCGTAGGACAAGAGCTGTTTTATTCGCTTCTTGTCAACGTCTTTTAGCTTTTCTGTGACTTTCTGGAGACCAAAATGGTCTATATCTTTCATTGTCATGCCCAGGAACCTGCACTGAGGTGTAGCCAAGCGCTTTGATTCATAGGCAAGGTTCATGGAGCCAGTCTTTACTACGGAATATATGTAGTACCCCCAGGGGTCGCCATCTGTGAATACATATACAGGAAGCTTTAATCTTTCGTTCAGAAGTTTTATAAGACGTCTTGCGCCTCTTGCTGCCTGACCGCCGAGACCTACAAGTATGGCATTGTTCTTCAGATGGAACTTTTCCTCTACAAGCCGATCAACCATGGCTTTTGTCTCAACTACAAGGACATAATCCGCGTCGCATTTCAGGAACTTGTAGTCATCAACTATTGATGGGATTGCAAGACCGGACTTTCCTAACTTTGAGCAGTCTATCCTGTCACCCATATCTTCTATTATGAGCTTTCCGAAAAGGATTCCGCTGCTGTCGGCCTTCAAATGAAGCTGTTCCCTTAAGGAATCTGTCATAGTCTCAAGATCTTCTATCAAAGGGTCTGATTCATCCTGGCCTTCAAAAGTGTTTTCTTTTGTGCCTGATATGTTATGCTTCAGCTCGTAATAAAGTTCTCTTATGCTTGCAGTCTTACTTTTTTCTATAAGCTCTTTGCATTTTGAGGCAATAAGCATTGTCTGCATGAATTTTCTTGTGTGAGCAAAGTTCAGGAAACTTCTTGATGACATGCTGTTCCCGAGGTAGAGAAGACCTTCCTGCTTATTATAGTGGACATTTGATGATGCCCTGACTGGAAGGTTAACTGTTGGTGGTTCTCCTGTAAGTATCTCATCTGTTACTTTTTTTCCTATTTTCTTTATTCTCTCTGTAACTATCGGGTCTGTCTCAAATTTCATCAAATCACCATAATCTAATTATCTGTTTGGTTATCTGTATCCCTTTTTTCTTTTTCAAATATGTCAAGACGTGACTGTGCATGTTGCGGTGGTTTCTCATTGTCGGTATCTGCTGCATTTTCTGTCTCTTCTTCATCATTTATCGGTTCTTTCGGTTCTGCATCTCCTGTCGGCTGAATTTCCATACCTTTGCCGTGCAAGACGATTTCTGTGTCACCTACACGGTTTCTTATCACTTCTTTAAGGCCTGACTGTATCCTGCCCACTTCTGTGCCTGTGATTTCTGCAAGAGCTATGCACAATTCTTCACCGTATATATCAAATGCTTTAAGGCGTTCTTCTGCCTCATGGCTCTTTCGTTTCTTTGAGAGATAAATGCCAAGCTTTCTTGCTGCCACCTGCATTGCAAGGGTTATTTCCTTAAAAATTGCTGGGTATGCTGCTATAGCTTCTTTTCCTTCTGAAGTATAAGGTATCCAGACAGATGCCATATGGATAACTATTGCGACCGGACCTACGGGAATAGAACCGTTGCTCTGCCTTAGACCATATCTTTTCCAGTCAAGCTTTGATATTGCTTTTGTTATTACACAAGAAGACTGCTGGTATAGAAGAGGCACTTTGTTTGCAAAACGCATTATGTTTATTGAACCTTCTGCAGGTAAATCCCCTCCATATCCTATACCTATCTCAATCTGGAAAGGATGACCTTTGTAGACAACTGGCGATCTGCTTGCAACTGCGATGAATTCAGGGTTCATCTCTTTTTTAAGGCCTTTCTTTATCAGGTCTTCACCGACCGGTGAGAGGCAGTCTGTGGGTGGCTTCTGTATCTTTGCTTTGTGCATTGCTTTCATAAGTTTTTCTATCTCATCTCTTGAAAGCCGTTTTGGTCTTGTCTTTGGATTTATTTCTGCCTTGTTGCAGATAGCTACTGCTACACCTCTTCCAACTCTTGAGAGTTCTGTTGTCAGGAAGCCTGTGAGATTTTTTGATGCTGTGTGTTTCATAAGCCGCATAAGTATGCCTAATTCAAGACCATGCGGGTGAGGCTTTATTGATTTTGATTCAGGTGGAAGGGTGTCTGTTGCTCTTGGGTATTCAAACTGCTTGCCTTCAGGGTTTAAGTAGACCATAGATGCAAAAGGATTCATCACTGCTGTCTCTGTGAGATATTCTTCTACTGATTGTTTGCCTCTTGTGTATTTTCCTCTTATGAACATCTCAATTCTTGTGCCATGACCTGAGCCTTCAACTGTCAGTTCTGACACTACATCTGGCTCGTTTTTCTGAATGTTTATGCCCAGGTCATAGATGTGAATCTGACCATCATCTATTTTTGAATATATCTTTGTGGGTTTTCCTGTAGTAAGCTGGGAGTACAGGACTGCGGCTGATATACCTATACCCTGTTGACCTCGTGACTGTTTTAGAGAGAATTTTGAGCCGTACAGAAGCTTTGCAAATATGTTTGGTATGTTTTTCTTTACTATTCCCGGACCATTGTCCTCTATAATCAGCTTGAAATTGACCTGATCTATCAGTTTTAACTCTATGTAGAGTGAGGGCAGGATCCTTGCATCCTCGCAGGCATCAAGAGCGTTGTCTACTGCTTCTCTTACACAGGTCAGGAGTGATTTCTGGTCATTCTCAAATCCAAGAAGATGCTTGTTTCTCTCGAAGAATTCTGCCACTGAAATAGAGCGGTGTTCCTTTGCATTTTTTATTGCTACTGATTCCATGTAATTACCTGTTGCTTATCTTATTGTCTATGACTGAGAAGACTGAGTTGAAGTCATTTCCCTGAAGTATCATATTTATTGCAGACTTTGCGTTTTCTACATCATCAAATTTTCCTATTATAGCTACTGTCTTGCCGTGGATTGCTATGTCTGTCTGCGTCTTTTTTTCAAGCATCTTTTTAATCTTTCCGTCTGTACCTATTATTCTTGACTTGTACCTGTGTATTGCGTTCTCATTCTTTCCTACGATTTCTGCAAGATGCATGACCTCAAGGATGTATGTGTCATCGCAGAGATTTAAGGCGCTTTCAAGAGATATTCCTCGCGCTATGGCTTCAACTGCTTTTTTCATCTTGTATATGTTAAGGCCATCCTCGCTTGATACATGGACTGTGCCATCACTGTCTATTGTCAGTTTTGCGCCGAAAGATTTCTGGAGCTCTTTCTTTACTTTTCCTTCTTCACCTATGATAAAACCAATTCTTGATGCCGGGATTCTGATAATCTCTTCCATATTCACAAGAACATTATGGGGAAAGATTTAAATGTATTGTTGTGATGGGAATGCTTAAAAGCATGTGTGATAAAAAGGGAGTATGGATATTGATAAAGCTGTTTCGTTTCTTAAAGGGCTTAAAGGTAAGAAAATTGTTATTGTATCACATGATGACTCAGATGGTTCATGCTCTGCAGCTCTTATAATCAGGCTGCTCAGGAAGATTTGCAAGAGCTGTGAGGTATCTTATTTCAGCACCAGAAAAGGACCGTCTATCAATGATGAGCTTATGGGTGTGATTATTTCAGAGAAGCCTGATGCTGTAATCACCTGCGATTTTGCGGGAGGGCTTGATGAATCTGCGCAGATTCTTGGGAAGTCAGGGATAAGGTGCCTATTTATTGACCATCATATTCCTGAGGAGTATAAGTTCCCTTCTGATTGTGTATATATCAATCCTCGTCTTGAGGACAAGGATATGCCGTGCGCTGCGTTTGTCTATGACCTATGCATGAAGATTACTGATTTTAAGGAGAACCTGTGGATTGCAGGTGTGGGGACTATTGAGGATTACGGGGCTGAGCTTCGGAAGGACATTATTGAAGCATGCATGAAGAAATATCCTGAACTTTTTGAGAAGAGGAGAAGGATTGTCAATTCTGAGCTTTTTGATACCAGTTTTGGCCTTGTCGGCAAGATTATCGGCTCTGCACCTACATGGGCATCCTATAAAGGAGCTGAGCTTGGGACAAAAGTTCTGCTTGAAGTTAATAGCCCTTCTGATTTTCTTTCTCTTGGCAATAAGGATGTAAAGATGATGTTTGAGAAGTTTCAGGAGATTGAAGAGGAAGTGAAGAAGGCAGTCAGGATGTTTGATGCTGATTGTGATGTATCAGGCCATGTACGAAGTCTTGTCATTGAGTCTGATTATGGAATAAAATCCAAAGTATCTACTATTGTGTCTTCCAAGTATGAGAAAGATGTTGTTGTTATCATAACTGAGGGGGATAAGTCTGTGTCTATGTCTCTTCGCAATCAGTCCGGAGATTTTGACCTTAATTCTATTATCAGGGAGTGTTTAGTTGGGCTTGAAGGTAAAGGCGGCGGGCATAAGAAGGCGGCTGGTGCTGTTGTCAGGAATAAGGATTTTGCTGTGTTTATGGAAAGGTTTAAGAAAATAGTCAATGGGTGAGTAAGAGATTTTTAGATAGTGGAATAAATAAACATTTAAAGTTAACCCCTGATACATTGTCTATGATTGTAGATTACGAAAAAATTTTAGAAGCATTAAGCGGTATTGGGGATGGCTCTGCAAATACAGGTTCAGTAAAGCTTAAGAGAGATTATGAAGAGGTCTTAGGCATGCTCGGCTGCAAGGTTGATGAGAATCATATAGGCCGTATTAAACATTTGTCAATAAATATGAAAGCTAATAATAGAGTTATACCGTCTTGTGAGATGTATTTTAATATTAACCCTAGCGATGTCGCACACAGAGACAATCCAGCCAGGGTTGAAACTGCAATATCACACGCCAAAGAACAATATGGTAAGGAGATTGATAGCGACCTAATCTATGTAGACCATGACAGGGCAGTTGTTAATATTGATTTTGAAACTAATGAGGATGCAGAGACGTTTTATAAACTGATAGCGGAAGAGTATTCTAAACTAAACAATATATACGAATTATTTATTAATAATCTATAATTTCTTCTCAAACTGCTTTAAGATTTTATTGTGATCAAGATTCAAACCCTGTTTATTGAAGTAGTTCACTATGTTCTTTACATCTCTTTCAAGGAATTTTTCTGCCATCGGATGTTTCAGGATGACTGACTGGCCCATATCTATCATTATCGGCTTTTCGTCTTTTACAAGGATGTTGTACTGGCTTAGGTCTGCGTGTACCAATCCTGCATCGAAGTAGAGCTTTTTCATATCTTTTAAGATTGTGCTGAACATCTTTTTTGGGTCTTTTGGCTTTATGTCTGCAAGGAGTGGTGCTGCCTCTTTTTGGTTTCCTATATATTCCATGACAAGGGCGTTGTTAAAGAATGCTATGGGATTTGGAACTGATATTTTTGCATTATGCGCTTTCTTTAAGTTCCTGAATTCTTTTGCGCACCAGAGATATACCAACCGCCTCTTGTTCTTGCCTACATTTTTGAACCTGTAGTCACCTTTTATGTAATCTGCCATATTCTGGAAGCTTGATGTCTCTATAAGATATATCTTTACGACTACCAGCTTTTTTTCCGGTGTCAATGCCCTGAAGACCTGCGCTTCCTTTCCTGACTTTATTATTCCTAATATCCGGTCTATCTTCTTTTTTGCTATCAGAGTCTGGAGAGTTCTTATTGTCAGCGTGTCAAAGACATCTTCATAGATTTTCCTGTCTTTTTCTATCTTTTGCTCTGCCATGTTAAGGATTATGGATGAGAATCTATTTAAAAGAAGAAAGATTACAATTCAAGCGCTTTTAAGTATCCTTTAGTCTGCATCAGCTCTGCCTGGTATCTTGTGTAGGTGTAGATTATGTCGCCTTTTATATCTCCCTGGACTTCCCAGGGCTTTACTATACAGAAAGTACCTTCATATGTGGAAACTCTTCTTCTGAGCTTTCCAGGAACTCTGCAGACCCGTACTTTCTTATCTGCACATATCACTCTTGTCTTGCCGAAACCGAGTCTCTGGTCTATGACACCCAGGACTTCTCCTCCCCTTGGAAGATTGAGCCTTACTGGAACATTTGGGTCTGGTGCGGTTTTCTTTTTCTTAAATTTCGGCCTGAAAATAATATCATCTCCATGTATAGTTTTATGCACATCTTAATAAATGTGTGGTTCTTTTTAAGGTCTTACCGTCTTTTATACCATAGTCTGAAAAAGAGTCCTTGTGCTCCGTTATATTAAATTTTGAGATTATATGTTTTGAGAGCTTTTGTGCATATTTTAATGAACTTAGATATATATCTATCCGATTGTGTACATTTTCTGTTTTTGTAATGAAGATTGCGTCTGATTTTTCGTTTTCTTTATGTATCCTTTTTTCTATATAATCTTGTATTTTTTTGACCTCTTTGATATCTCCCCTGAGCTGGATTACTGACTCATAATATCCCCCAGACTTTCTTGAGCAGACTGGACAGCACTGAGGAATAAGTATTGCATCTACCTGCTGGGTTGAATGTTTGCCTTTATTGTTTATTTCTGCTGTTACAGGGATTGTGATTTTTCTTTCCGCTATGTTCATTTTAGGAAATGTTATGCTTATATTTGCTGCCTTTAGCTTTGATTCGCTTAATATTGCTGATCTTATTACATCTTTTAATGTCGGATAAGATTTCCACTGGTTTTTCATGCGGACTTTTGTGCATTTGCAGATGTATATTTTTACTGATGCAGGTAATGGCAGCTTTTCTTTCCCAGATATAGATCTGTGGCAATCTAGGCAAAGATTTTCTATCAATTCTTCTGTGTCTTTTCCGCATTTTGGACAGAATTTTTTCATCATAAGATGTGTTTTGTGTTTTTCTTTATAAATAAGTTGCAGATTGGGTTATCAATTGGTTATCACATACTGAAAAGCATTGCATATCTTTGATCTGCAATCAATGCGATATGACTTTTTTGTATAATCTCTTTTTTGAGAAGTTTGTCTATTATGTTGTTTCCGATAATTATTGCGGTAAAGCATCTATTCAGCTCTGCGATTATGTTTTCTATGCATTCCTCTTTTCCATTGTAGAAATCGCCTGATATATCCAAGATGGAATCTTCGTGTTCAAAAGTCTTTCCTAACAGATCTTTGTCGCATACTGAAATAAATGTTCCATGATCTGTGTTGCGCATATTTAAAATAAACATTGCATATACCTTTATTAACATTTATCTATAGGCCTTCTTGCACCACATGCCTCGCATTTCAGAATTTCCTGCCTGCCTGATTTTTCCATATGGGTGTCTGGCTTGCCGCATTCCTTGCAGAGGACAAAAGAGTTTACATATTTCTTGAACTTGTCATTTATCACAATTGTACCGAATTTCCCTACAAAAGTTGCTTTTCCACCACCTAATTCTCCGAAGGTTGCAAGCTCTTTTGACATGTATTTAAGAAGAATCTTTTCATTCCGCCTTATGTGTTTTGCTGCTGAGGAAAAGTTCACTATCTCTGTCTTGTTGCCTATTATTATTACTTTAAGGATTGGCATCTCAAATCTTTCATCGTTTGATGATGTGTCTGGAAGCTGTTCTCTTGCATCATCAAGCATTTTTTTGTATTCATTCTCGTCCATAACTATCAGCCGATATAAGATGATTATACTGCATATCTTTTTATTTCTTTGTCAAAGGATGTGTGTAAGTTCTAGTATATTGCCTATTATATTGTCGCACTGGCCTGAGTGAGCGAAATTTTTGTTGTGACTGTTCCTTATGAATATAAATTTCATGTTCCCTTCTTTTGCTGCAAGGAAATCGCTGTTTCCATCACCTATGACGATGCAATTTTCGGGCCGGACCTTTAGTTTTTCCGATGCTTTTAAGAATGTTTCTGGGTCGGGCTTGTATCTTGATACATCTTCGCTGGTTATTACTGCGTCAAAGAGAGACATTATATCTTTTGGTATCATCATCAGTACGAGATGTTTCAGTGCGCCTGTACCCAGAGCTATTCTGTATCCTTTGGCTTTTATCTGCTTTAGGCAATCTATTGAATCTTTTGGAAATCCGTCTGTATCTTTCATGAGCTCTGCAAATTTTTTATTAAACTGCAATTTCAATTCATCTTCTTTTGATTTATTGTAGGTGCCTATTTTTTCTAAGAAGTATTTGTATATCTCTTTTGGCGGCAATCCAGACAAAGGCTCTATGTCTGCGGCTGTGCATGATGTATTGAACTGCTCCAGGACTGAATTGATTGCTGCAACATATATATGCATGGAGTCTAGAAGTGTTCCGTCCATGTCGAAGATTACTGCTTTTATCTGGTCTTTGTTGATTGATGTCATAAGAAAAATAAGTTATGAAATTATAAGTATGTATCTGCACGGCAGTGATGTTCTATCAGTTATTAAATTGCATTTTGCAGAAGGGCTTTTACATCCTCATTTCCGAATCTGGTTAAATAATTATCTACTTGTGCTTTAACTGATGGTGTAATTTTTTGATTGTCCAATAAATAATTGAACATCGTGGATATATCTGTGATTGGACAAACTTTCATTTTTGTCGTCTCTTCAATCCCTCTTATTGCACTTTTTCCATCCAGCCCTACTTCCTGCCTGTCAACTGCAACGACTAGACCTACATATTTAAGATTGTCTGCAGTACTGTTCAATAATTTGATAATGGTATACGCTGCAGACCCACTTGTGACTACATCATCAACCACTATGATTCTACTGCTGTCCTTAATCTCTGACCCAACAATCAATTCTTTTTGTATATTGGTAGCTTCACCATGACCTTTTGCTTCTTTCCTGTTGAAAGCATAGCCTTTGTTGATACCATAATAATCATATAGAGCTATTGCAGTTGCTACAGAGAGAGGAATACCTTTATATGCAGGACCGAAGATTATATCATATTCATCAGGAGTGAAATTATCTGTTATTTTTTTCGCATAGAAACGACCTAACTTTGCTATACGCTCTCCGTCATCAAACTCTCCTGTATTTATAAAATATGGAGAACTTCTGCCACTGTTCAATGTAAAGTCTCCAATTGACAGAGCACCATTATCTAACATGAAGTCAATAAGCTCTTTTTCATAATCTGTTATTTCTTGCATAATTTATCATTGGGCAGTAAAAGTATATAAGTGTTGTTTATGGACTATTGAAGAATGTTGTATTGGTACTATGTTTATGGTTTACTTGTCTTGAAAATCACTTTATCAAAGTACCTATTACATGCTGGAAGAAGACTTCTTTGCCATTATATTTTATAGATTCTTTGCCTGTGAAATAATTGAGATTACCTTCTATTGAAAAATTGTATTCAAAATCTCCTTGCCTGAATATTGCTGGACCTCTGAAAGGCATATTATTAACAAAATTTCTCAGTGCTTCTTTCAGGAATTCAAATGTTTTTTTGATAAAGTCTTCAGAAAGCCCGTCAATTGTCTGGCCCTGGTAAGACATAGACCATACAGGCTTGTCCTTAAAGAAAATTACTTCTCTTCCTGGTGCCTGGGTGCTGCCTGCATAAGAGTCATGATATCTCCAGTCACCATCTATGAATTCATAATCTTTGTGCCCTTCCTGGATGGGATTGCATCT
>JAUVES010000089.1 GCA_030594675.1 Candidatus Nanohaloarchaea archaeon | reverse complement strand
TTCATGATTGTTATTTTGCTCTTAAAACAAAATCTGATGCAACAAAACGTTTTAAAGATTGATGATATATTGATTTTATGGAAGTTAAAATTATTGATAATAAATTCAATCAATCACATCTTCAAAACTGCTCTTGAATTTCTTAGGAGTATCATCTTTTACAATCTCTTCTTCCTCCGTTTTTTCATCATCATCCTCAGAAATATTTTCCTTATTTGAAACAGAATCCTCCTCAGAAGAAACAGTCTTCTTCCTCCTCTTCAAAATCTCTTCCTTCTTCTTTTCAACAATCAACCGAAGTTTTTCAGGAAGATTTCCATCCTCTGAAAAAGACAGATCCCGAGGATCAATAGCAATCACATCCTTCTCAACCGTAACTACCTTTTCCTTGACCTCAACATCAGTCAAGATCTTATCTACAGCAGTAGGCCCAAAATATTCCTTAAGTTCCGCCGCACTCTCAAGGCCGAAATAATCAAGAAACTTTCGTGTAATCAATATCCTGTTAGTGTGCCCTGCTGCCTCACGGCGGATAAACCCTTTTCCTTCAAGCTCTCGTAAATGATCATAAGCCCTGTTTCCGCGAACAGAAATAATATTGCTCTGTTTCACAGGATTCTTATAGGCGATAAGCGAGAGCGTCTGCAAAATAGCCTTGGAAAAGTCCCTGTGCGGTGCAAGATGGCTTACTGAACCTTCAAAATCAGTATGCACCCTCATCTCATAAAGCCCGTCAGACTCAATAATTTTTACCCCGCGTCCATCATAATGTTCAATCATCTCTGAAATGATTTGTCTAATCTTAGGCTTTGGAATTTTGAGCACCTGATATAATTCTGCAAGAGACACAGGCTTTGCAGCAACAAATAGGGTTGCCTCTATTAACTTTTTTTTGTCGTCCAAAAAATAACACCTATAAGCAACTATTGTTGCGAAACAGTTAAATATATTTCACCGAACATTTCCGGCTGGTCAAGAACAACTCTTTCCTGGTTTGAAAGATGCAGAAGAGAATTAAAGGCCCTAAGAGTTTCCATCCTGTCTGACCCTTCAACAAATACAGAAAACTTAAGCATATCATCAATATCTATCCTGTCGCATATCTTTGCAAACAAGTCTTCAATAGAATCAGTTATGTCCTCGCCTTTAAGGTCTATCTGGAATATCTCTCGCGCCTCTCGTCGGTTTTTGATAGTCATAGCCTTGTCAAGCGCATTTATAAGTTCATCAAGACTGACAACACCTTGTGGCCTGCGAAGTATGGGAACGCTTATCGGAGGTATCTTGACACCAGATGCATCCACTTCTTCACCATCTTCTGTAATCAGCCCGTCACCAACACCTGGCAGGTCAACACTGACATCTTCCTGAGTATCAACACTCCTGAAAGTATCAACCTTCATCCTGTAAAGTATGGCGGCAGCAAGTATGATTTTTGCAGGTATACGTAAATCCTCTTCTGTAGTCTTTTTTACATAGTCCATAAACCTTTCTGCAAGAACTACAAGATCTATGTCCCAGGGATCCATATCTCCTGTAAGGCTTAAAAGTACATCTTCCCATCTTCCAGAGACAATGCTGTCTACAATATTATCACTGCTAAGCCTTCCATCCTCAGAAAATGTATCATCAGCAGATGCCTGTGACTTATCAGCAGCAATCATAAGAACAACCTTTTAACATTGCAATAACTAACTTAAATCATTATGCACAAATGTGTCTGGCAATGCTGGGGATCAAAAATTATATATTTATACGGATTTGTTTCCGTGGAATTTATCCCGCACCGCAAACATTTTTATAAATGTCCCGATAGGTTCGAATGAAATCGACCAATCGATTACGTTTTTTATTGAACAGTTAACTATTATAATTAATAGTATATATAATTTTCGGTTATTTAAACAACAATTCATCAAAACAGCAAAAACAACAAGCTTGCAGTCCCCGCAAGCCCGAAACCCAGAAGTAGTTTCATTGCAGCATCAGACACAAGAAGAGTAACACCCAAAAACAGGAATCTCCCAGCACCGATAAAGATGTCGCGGAAGACAACAAACTCGTCAGGGTTCTCCTTATTCGCCTGGTCAAAGCTTGCAGCAAGAAATGGCACATCAATCAGCACAGTAAAGAACCCGGCAAGAAGGCTGTATATGAAGAACTCAAGAGGTGAGCTTGCAAAGATGCGTGCAAACCACACAAGAGCCAAGAACACAGCACCTTTCTTGATAAATGAGAGTTTGCCTTCCTTATCTGCCTGCCTACCGACATAATATGTGAATGCCACAACACCGACACCTGTCAGAGTCTGCGCAAACCCTGTACCAGTCGTGCTTCCTGAAAGCCCCCAGTATATGAAAATAGGCCAGAATATGGCAGATGCGACCGATTTTGTCCCGTCAAGCGTGAAATATGCGGAATATTTCAAGTTCCCCTTGATATTGATCATCTTCCTAAAAGAGAAATTTATGTGCGGCTTTGTCTCTTTTGTCATGAATAGTGGAACAACAGATATTATGACGATTGCACTTGTTACCAGGAACAATATCTTAAACCCATACACAAGACTTATGATTCCACCAAGGGTAGGCCCGGCAAGAGCTGCAAGCTGCGGCAAGGAAATCATCTTTCCAGTCTGCGTCCCTCTATGCATCTTGTCGCTGTATTTTGCAAAGATTGAATTTATAGATATCCAGTAAAGCGATGAGCTGAATCCTCCAAAAGCAGCAAGGACAAGAGGTGAGAATATGAGGTTCTCTATGTTGTGGAGCCCTAAAAGAAAAGCGAGTAACATAGGTGTCCTAAAGAGGATGATATGCTTGAACCCAAACCTGTTCGCAAGAGAAGCGGAGACTGGTGCAAAGATGCCGATGCATCCGTAATATATCATGAAGAAGAGAATCATGTAGTCAAAAGAATACCCGACAGAAAGAATATATATGGGCACAAAGATTGATATGAGAGACAAGGCGAAACTTTCCAGCGCAAGATTTGCATACACTTCAGAAAGTTCACTCTTAAGGATATGAATCTTATGTATGTGATGATGCATGTGCATAGCATAACTTAAAACACAATCAATATATTATTATCCTACAAACAAAGCCAAACAAATATAAATCTTATCCAATAAACAACATCCATGGCATTCAATGATACAGTCTCAAATTACATAGAAACACTCCTTGGCACACCGCCATCATCATTTGAATCATCATTAATAATCGCAGCAGCAGTCCTCTTCTCCTCAGTAATCCTTGCATATCTTGCAGATTTCATCTTCGCAAAAGTTTTCACCCGTCTCACAAAAAAGACAAAGTTTGAATTTGACGACTTGATAATTGCAGCACTTAAAAAACCCATATTTCTGACAGTAATCCTCATAGGTATATACACAGCTCTTGGAATCATATACAATGCAGGTCTCAATATAATAAACAATATCATCATCTCAGCAATCCTCATAATATGGGTTCTTGCAGCAGTGAAAGTCGCAAAGATTATTTTCATGCACATAATACCAAAACTGACTGCAAAGACAGACACAGACATGGATGACGAGATGATACCTCTTGCAAAGACCATATCAACCATAATAATCTTTTTCATAGGCTTCATGTTCCTTCTAAAAGGTGTCTGGGATATTGATATAACACCATTGATTGCCTCTGCAGGAATCTTAGGTTTCGCAGTCGCCTTCGCAGCCCAGGATGCAATATCACACATCTTCGGGGGTGTATCAATCTACCTTGACAAGCCTTTCAAGAAAGGAGACAGGATAGAGATTGCAAAGGGCGAATTAGGCATAGTCCAGGAAGTTGGTCTGAGAAGCACAAAGATACGCAACTTCTACAATAACACAATAATAATACCTAACAGCCAGATTGCAAACAGCAAAATAATCAACTATACATCACCCGAATCAAAGATGATGGTAAAGATAACTGTAGGTGTAGCTTACGGCTCTGATGTGGCAAAAGTAAAGAAAGTCCTTATGAAAATAGCAAAATCCACAAAAGAAGTCATAGACAAGCCAGCACCAGGAATAAGATTTGATAATCATGGAGATTTCAGCCTTGACTTCGCAATGATTATGTGGGTAAAAAACCCGGCTGATAAATTTACAGTGATAGACAAGATAAATGTAGCAATTGACAAAGAATTCAAAAAAGAGAAAATAGACATACCATTCCCAACCCAGACAATTCTAAAAGGTTGAGAAAAACACATATAT
>JAUVES010000085.1 GCA_030594675.1 Candidatus Nanohaloarchaea archaeon | reverse complement strand
ATTAATTATATTGTGGGTATTGCTTGCAATTTCAATCGTTATATCTGGATGTGTGGATCCTTATGATGTGGCAACACCAGACGCAACTGCTACTTCAACGTCCACCCCCCAGGCAACTGCAACGCAAAAAGTTACAAATGTAGACCCGGTAAAGTTATTAAGTGCTCCTTCATGGACTTGGAGCAGCAGGATACGAATAAAAGAAGTGGACATGTCAGATGATGGTGAATACATTGCTGGTGTATCCACCCAAAAGGTCATAGTAAAAACACCGACAAAGAACCTATTGACAAATCTGGTCTGGAACAATGCCAATCATATATCGGTTTCAAGTGATGGTAGTTATATTGTCGTTGCTGACAAATATTACTACAATTTGTACGATCAACAAGGAGGCGAACTCCATTCATACAATGTCATGGGTCCCATTAATCATATCGAAGTATTGGATAATGGAGTTGTGATACAGGGCGGCGAATTGAAACCACAGTTGAATGCCGTGGATTCCTATGGACTTGAAGTTTGGTCATATAAGCCCAGCATACCCACGACAAAAATAACAGATTTTGTCATTTCCGATGATGGTGAGAATATTTTAATTGGAACCCGGGATCACAAAATATATTATCTTACCGATTACGGTGAGTATATCTGGTACAAATCTGTTTCAGGAGATGTACTGGATGTTGAGATATCAAAGGATAGCAACACTATCTATGTGTTGACTGAAAATGATAAATTGTATTCATTCGGTAGGTATGGTAACAAGAACTGGGAAAAGACCCTTGACGTGAACACTGTCGAGATCGATATAAGTCAGGATGGGAAATATATACTTACGAAACCCATGAAAGAGGATTTGATGAGTTCATTCAAATATAAGGTTTACCTGATCGACGATACAGGATATATTAAATGGATGAAGCAGATGACTCATGAGGTGAGTGTAATCGGTTTATCAAAAGACGGAAAATATGTGTTTATTGGTGAGGAACGTAACTTACGGATGTATAACATAGCTGGAGATGAATTGTCTAGTTATTATCTGGACGGTCAGTTCGGAACTAAATTCATATCTTTTGACATGACTTCCGATGCCAGTAAACTGGCCGTGGGCACTACAAACTCGTTACTCGTATTCGGCTAAGGCCGAATACTTGTTTTTTATTGTGTTGTTTTTTATTTTGTTATATATCCCATCAAAGAAAGAGTTACAATTTTTTCAACACAATACAAGGGAAAACTAAATAGTATATCTCTTGATGAACTGCTCGATGTAATAACTGAAATGGAAGATGACAAAGCCCGTTCACTTCTTGGGAATCCTTTAGTCCAAAAATACAGGCGCACTCTACCATTATTTATCAAACTTTCCCATCCCCTCAACACAATCCCCTCCACCCCATCACCTATTTAACGCCACACATTATTATTACCCATAATGCACAAACCCGAACTATTGGCGCCAGCCGGAAGCAAAGAGGCACTTATCGCAGCAATTGAAAATGGAGCCGATGCCGTATATTTCGGTGGAGAAACTTTTGGTGCAAGGCATGATGCAGGTCTAACACTTGAAGAACTTAAATGGGCTATTGATTACACCCATATTAACAAAGCCAAAGCATACGTAACAGTCAACACACTTATCAAGGATTCAGAGTTCAAAAGGGTAAGTGAATATTTACAATTCCTCTGCAATGCAGGGGCAGATGCAGTTATAGTACAGGATATGGGCATCCTGAAATTGTTAAAGGACCAGCTCTCCCAGCTTCCCATCCATGCCAGCACGCAAATGACCATCCACAATCCAGAGGGAGTGCAATTCCTTGAGGACATGGGCGTAAAACGCGTGGTGCTTGCCAGGGAACTTTCCCTTGATGAAATCCGGAAGATAAAATCCCGAACCAACACCGAGATTGAAGTATTCATCCACGGTGCTTTGTGCATCTCATATTCAGGCCAGTGTCTGTTTAGCAGTACGATAGGAGACAAAAGCGGGAACCGTGGCTATTGTACCCAGCCCTGTAGGAGGAAATACACTATTGATGGAGCTAAAGGGCATCTCCTGAGTCCTAAGGACCTCAATATAAGTGAACGTATCGGACACCTGATAGAATCAGGAATTGATTCTTTTAAAATCGAGGGCCGGTTGAAGCACCCTGAATACGTGGCAGGTGTGGTACGAATTTACAGGGGTCTCATAGAGAGATATCTAGAAAATCCTGTGGATTTCCAGGTATCATATGATGAACAGCACACATTGCGCCAGCTTTTTAATCGTGGATTTACTGAAGGGTATTTTTTCGGGAATCCCGGTGGCAATCTGATGAGCAGGAAACAGCCGCATAACCAGGGAACATACCTTGGAAATATCCTCAAATACGACAGGGATAGAAAATTTGCTTACATAAATATTGAGCAACCATTGAGGATAGGTGATGGAATAGGTACAGAAGGCCGCGGCACAGGAACCTCTATCAGAAGCATGTATATTAATAACCAGAGTGTTGAAAGTACCCCTGCCTGTGCAACAGTCAAAATACCCATGGAAAAAATCGTTTATAGCAATGAGACTGTTTTCAAAACGTATGACTTCAAGCTCATGGAATCTTTTAGAATTAAAGATACTAAGAGAAAGATTCCCCTCAATATGTCTTTCACAGCAAAACGGGGGAAACCGGTAACACTTTGCATTACAGATGGGGTGAACCAGGTCACCCAAAAAGGAGATGTTCCGGAAAAAGCAACCGGGTCTCCAATATCAGAAGATTCTATAAACCAGCATTTGAAGAAACTTGGCAATACTTTTTTTGAGCCGGAAAACATCGTAATTGATTTAGACAATGATATTTTCATTCCCATTTCCCAGCTAAATACTCTTCGCAGGACTGCTGTTAAAAAGCTTGAAGATGAACTTACAAGAAAATGGAAACGCAAATGCATCAAACCTGATATCTCTTTTAATAGTAGAGAAATACAAACAAAAACAAAACCCCTGCTATCAGTAAATACCTGCTCGTTTGAATCGTTTAAAGCAGGCGTTGATGGCGGTGCAGATGTAGTCTATTTCGGTGGCGAGAATTTCACAGATATTACGCTCACACCAGAAGATTACCAATCTGCTTTTGAGTATGGTAAGCAGAAAGGAGTGGAAGTTTATCTCAGCGCACCAAGAATTGATAAAAAACTGGATGAATTAGGTGAATTAAAAACATTAAATGAATTATCCCCTAACCAGAACCCGGATGGATTTCTTGTAGCAAATCCGGGTGCTCTATATCGTCTTCATAATTCCACGGATAAATCACTGATAATTGACTATCCCCTTAATGTCTTTAACAGGCTGGCAATGACACATTATCTGGAGTACTGCCAGAGAGTGACACTTTCGCCTGAACTTACATTGGATGAAATAAAACAAATGGCGCCCCATGGTCCGGTTGAATGTATAGTCCATGGCTTTTTCCCTCTAATGGTATCTGAACATGACCTGCTGGGGGAATTATTCCCAGACGATAGAATGCATGAGGCTATTCTGGAAGATGAAAAAGGTTTTACATATCCGGTGAAAACTGATGAGCAAAAACGTACCTATGTCATGAACTCCCGGGAATTATGCATGTTAAATCACATACCTGAACTAATTGATGCGGGTGTCAGTTGCCTGAGAATCGAGGCAAAGACTTATGATAAAAAAACTACCGGAAAGTTGACGCAAAGTTACCGCAAAGCCATAGATAATGGAACCATGGGGCATTGTGGGGGTAAATATTCCACAGGACATTATTTTAGCGGGGTTTTGTGAGGGTATATTTACTTTAATCACACGTCGAACCGGTTGCAGAATTCACGATGCGACAAACTGAATGGAACAGCTCGTCCACTCCCGACCTGCCCTCAGCAGTAATCCTTATCTTGGGCTCGGTGCCTGACGGCCTCACCAGCACCCACCCACCATCCACTTCCACCCTGATACCGTCAATGTCACTGACCTTACCCATTGAGGATAATTCGGCGTAAACCGCTGCCATCACCTCTGCCTTTCGCTCATTAGAACAGACAGTTCCAGTCCTCCTGGTCTGGTAAACGGGCAATTCATCCACCATTTTCGATAGTTTCTCGCTGCCTACGATCTCAATCAGCCTGGCTGAGGCATAAATACCATCAGGACAAAATGACAGCCTTGGAAATATCCAGCTTCCCGATGGTTCTCCGCCAAATTTTGCACCTTCTTTTTTCATTGCCTCTGCCACATAAACATCACCCACCCTGCTCCTTATAACCTTTACACCAGGGAGGGCATCGTCCACCACCATTGAAGTG
>JAUVES010000011.1 GCA_030594675.1 Candidatus Nanohaloarchaea archaeon | reverse complement strand
CTCCTTTTGATTGTGTATGTGTTTGACCGGCATAAATTTAAGAAAGAGGCGCCGCTTTTTTATCTGCGCAGGACTAAAAGGGGGCTTAATTTTATCAATTCATTTTCTGTGAAACATAAGAAGTTTTTTGATATATTTTCTTCATTGGGTATTATATTCAGTTTTGGTGCTCTTGGTGCATGGTATCTTTTTACTTGTAAAAAATCTAAACAGGTTTTGCTTAAGACTGTTATCTCTTTTGCACTGTTCTATATATTATTTTCATTTTTGCTTAAAACTATTTTTCCTGGAATGTCGGTTGTTGTTGCTTTATTCGGTGCGTGCGGCCTTATATTGATGTTTCTTATAAAATCAGCTTATGATATTATTTTTGTGCCTGAGGCTGCATCTGCTGTCCAGTTTGTGCTTCCTGTTGAGATTTCAGGAGCACCTGTATTTTTTGTTCCGATTGAATATTGGCTACTGTCTATCTTTGTGGTGCTTATATTTCATGAGTTTTCACATGCATTTGTTGCACGGGCACAGGGGATAAAGGTCAAGTCACTTGGATATGGCTTTCTTGCAATTCTTCCTTTAGGTTTTGCTGAGCCCGATGAAAAACAGATTAAAGAGTCCAGTTCGCTTGTGAAAACTAAGATATTTGGTGCAGGCTCTTTTGCAAATTTTATTATTGCTCTTATTTCTATTCCTCTGCTGTTTGGAACTTTATTGATGTATTCTTCTGTTGTTGATAGTGTTGGTATCTCTTATAACGGAACAATTGAGGATATGCCTGCTTATGGTGTTCTTCCTTCAGAAGGTGTCATCACAAAAATTGGTGATAATGAGACTAATGATTATTATAGTATGGCAGTTGTCATGAGCACATACAATCCTGGAGATACAATATCAATGGTTGTCAATAATGAGACATATTCATTTGTTCTTGCTGAAAATCCAGAGAATGCAAGCCTTCCTTTCATGGGCATATCTAGTGTAGGGAATGAAGAGAAGTATCTTATGTCTGGTACATTAGGATATGTGATACCTCAGATAATCAAGTATTTTGCTCTGCTGTTCAATTTTATATTTATGTTCAATCTAGGTATTGGTCTTTTTAATCTCCTTCCTCTTAAACCATTAGATGGCGGACTTATGTTTGAGGAGATTATCAAGACGACAAAGATAAAGAAATGGGCAGGGTTGTGCAAGATTGTGTTTATATCTGTTCTTGTTCTTCTGCTGTTTAATCTGTTCGGGTCTAGTCTTTTTTGATAAGCAAAAATTATTCTCTTAGTATATCATAGGCATGTTTTGCAAATCTGCATATATCTTCTTTGTATAATGTATATGCTATTGCTGCTAAAGTAAGTGCTGCAGGAACAATAACTATTGCAGGACCATATTCCTTTGAGATATTTGTAAATCCTTCCGCGGTTGGAATCATATAAACACTAAGGAGTAACAATTTTATAAATATATCTTTTAAATGCAAAAAGATATAATATCTTGGTTCAGAATGATGTCTATGATTCTTAAATATAAAGATTTTTTGATAGAGACTGATGAGAATGTCTATGAGCCGTCTGATGACACTTATCTTCTTCTTGATGTCCTTGAAAAGATGAAGATAGATAATAGTTTGAGAGTGCTTGAGATTGGGTGTGGAACAGGCATTGTTTCTGTTGCTGTTTCTTTTAAAGTTGGATCTGTTGTCGCCTGTGATGTGAATCCTTATGCTGTGGATCTGAGTGAAAAGAATTTCAAAAGGAATAAAGCCAGGAATGCTGAAGCTGTCAATTCTGACCTTTTTGGGAATGTTAAGGGTAAATTTGATGTTATTGTCTTTAATACTCCTTATCTTCCGCAATCCGATGATGAGAAAGTATCTGGTCCGATAGATAAGGCATGGGATGGGGGGGATGATGGCAGAAAAGTTATTGACAAGTTTCTTTTAGGGTGTAAAGCCTTTCTTGCAGATGGTGGCTATATTGTCTTTTTAGAGTCTTCATTGTCTTCTTATGAGAAATCGGTTGATTATCTTGGGAGTCTGGGATTTAAAGTTGAGATTGTTGGAAGGAAGAAATTAAGCTTTGAAGAGCTTGTTGTGATCCGGGCAAGATTACCTTAATCTTTCTTTTTCTGCTGCTTCTGCGTTTGCTGCGCGTGCTAATTGACCTATGAATGTATGGTCTGCCGGCTTGAAGAAGAACATGTCGCGCATAGGGTCAAGACAGTGAGCTTTTATTGCCTGCTCCTGCATTGCTCTGAAATTTGCGTCTATGCCGAAGAATTCTTCAGGAAGGTCTTTTGGCTTTGTGCCTTTTGTCAGTTCTCCTGCTATAGCTCTTATTGCCAGTGGCGCTTCATAGGTTCCCCCGCCGGTATCTTTTCCCATCTCCCAGACAAAGTATGCATCTGACATGCCGAGCTGCTTTAACCTATAGAGCCAGCGGTATATGTATTCTACATCAAAAGACATCCTTTTCAGAACTTTGTGAAGTCCCTGTGCTGCTACTGGTGGGTTTATATGTATCATAGAAAGATATTTTCCGTCTCCCGGGCTTAGCTGTTCTATCTGCTGTTGAGGGTTTAACAGGTTTGCTGTCAGGTGTTCAAAGTCCATGGTGTAAGATACATTATCAAATTTATAATGCTCTTTAAATGCCTTTATTATAGCTATGTGGTCTGTGAGTCTCATTATTCTTACTTTACCTCTCCATTCTTCGTTCAGTACATCCTGTGTCTCTATGTAAAAATGGACACCGCAATCATAGAGATATTTATATATAGATTTTCTGTTGTCTGGAACGTTTCCTTTTTCAGGATCTATATACATTCTTTTTAACTGGAGATTCTTGCTTGCCTTGAATATATCTGAATCTCCTGATGGTGGCGGTACAAGATAGAGCTGGTTGTCTGGCTGCATAGGCATGTCAAAGTGTCCCTGTATATATTTTGCTGATACTGCAGTGACCATTTTTCTTATCGGGAGGTTTAAAGGCTCACCTGATGCATTGGTGTATGTAATTATATTATCTGGATCCAAGAAAGTTTCAAGATTTTTTTTTGAAGCACCTTCACTTTCAGCCAATGGATAAATATATTTTTTGTTGAGTTTAAATACCTTTTTCTGGGTTTCTTTGTTTTCCCACCAGGCGATAATTTCCCTATCTTTTATTATTATCTCTTCATATAAGGGATCTTTTACAAGATACATCCATTTGCTTAATGTCCAGTACGCTATTTGTTCTTCACCTTCTGAACCTTTCTGCAGCCAGAACAGGAAATTCTTGTCTATTCCCATATGATTATACATAATCATTACATAGACAAAGTTCTTGTTTAAAATATCATCCATATGCTCTATTATTTTTTTTGTATCTTTTTTTTCATTGGTAGAATAGTTGAAAGGATACTTCGGCACTATCTTTTTTACTTTGTTGAATTCAATTATTTCATAGGTATCTCCAATACTTTTTTTAAGTGACAGTATCATATCTTCAAATGCCCGTGCAAATTCATCTTTGAAAGGAGAGTATTGATTTTTTTGATGGCTGTTCAACTGCAGGAAGTCTATATATTCTGCATTTAGTTTGGATACTAATTCGTCAGTCTTATTTTTTGCTCTTTCCTGTTCATCGCTTATTTTTCTTGCCAATTGATTCAGTTCCTGTTCTATTGCTTTTCTTTCCTCACTGTTTTCTTTTGTTTTTTTAATTTTTTCTTCTAATTCCTCTGCTTTTTTGATATCTTTATTGTGCTGTTTTAGAAATGGGTCATTGTCAATAATGTTTTTTATTTTTTCCTCGTATTTTTTCTGGAAAATGTTTTTATCATTAATATCAAAATATGACTGAAGCTTCTGGAAAGCATCTTTGTATGCTCTTCTTACTTCCTTCAAGCTCTTTACTTTTCCAAGAGCAACCACAATTTTTGCGTCAGGCACTGCTCCAGGATACCATATATCTTTGACAAAACGGGCAAGTGTCCAATCTTTCAATGTTGGCTGTTTTATATAAGTATCAGAATTACATTGACTTTCAAAAAGCTTTCCACTGTTTCCGTTATCTTCATTAAATACATTCCAGTTGTGCCTTGGGCTTTCGTTGTCATCTATCATGCGTTTTTTTGCATCTTTATCAAAGTGAAGAGGCTGTTCTATGAATTCTGCAAGATTGTTTTTCCAGGGAGTTAGAAGAGTGCTTGGTGCTGTTCTTGCTGCTGCCTCGCCGAATTCAAGGATGGGTGTTGCTGCACTGTGCATCAGGATAAAGTTTGCTTTTACTACTTCTGTCGCTCCCAGCACACCTGTTATAAGAGATTTATGGTTTACATCCCAGATTGGGCCCATAGCGCTTGTAAGGTCTAAGTTTACTCTCAGGTGGAGTCCCACATCCATCTTATGGGTCAATCTTAACTGCTTTATCCTTTCAGTAAGGTGAGGTTCAAGTATCTCTGCATCGTTCCACAGGTCAAGCTCTATGAAGTCATACCCTTCCTTTGCGCCCTTGACTATCTTTCCTGCAAGGCCCTGGTAATTTAATAAAGGACCACCTGGTATGGTCGGTTCTCCCGGTGTTCCTGCAACTATGTATCCTTTTGGCCTGTTGGTATCATTGTCAAGAGCAAGATGGTACATAGTCCTGCCTTTGAAATCTGTTGATGTATCTTGCGGTCGGGTGTTGTCTGTACCTTCTGCCATAAGGAATCACATAAAAATAAATAATCAGGCCAGAGGTTCGGGTTTGATGCCTGCCATCTCTGTAAAAGTATCTCTTAGTTTATATACATATTTTTCTGCAACTATCCTGCACCTGTTTCTGTAGACTTTGTAATAAGTGTGGAAATATGTCCACCAGAGCGATTTTTGAAGCCCGTTTGCATAGGGGAATTCTGTATCAAGGGTTGCCCATATTTTTATCTTTATGGAACCATTGTTTGTCTCTAAGTTCTGCTGGCCTGAAAGTTCCATAAAAAATTTTGATCCTGTGAATTTGTCAAAACCACGGCTTGTATACAGCTTATTGTAAAATGAGCCATCTGTTGCATCATATTTCAATATGGTGTTGAAAAGTCCAGATGTAGCGACATCTGTACCAATCTTCATTATGTTTTCAGCATTCTTTAGTATAGATAGGGGTTTTGGGCCGGAATAGCTTAGTGTTATGAATTCTACTGGAGACAGAACATAATCTGATATTTTTATAGACTCCTGCTTACTCATTGTGCCTCAACTCATCTGCATATTGTTTTAGGCCTTCTGAAAAGTCGTTTGTAATCTTTTTTGTGAATTCGTGGTATCTTTCTCTTTTTTTCTGATAGAAAAGAGTCATCCAGATTCTCCATCCGATCTGCCAGATTATGCTTTGCTGTAAAAGTGTATCCTGCGCGAATTCGCTCCAGAGCTGTGGCTCAAACTTAATTTTTGCTGTTCCTTTGTCACCTTCAACAAAGCCATCCAGAGCAACTTCAATCTTTGCAAAAGTATAGACATCAAAAACTTTTGAGACAATCCAGCTGAACTTGAATTTTTGCTTATCTCCTGATTTTTCCCAGGTGTATGTAACTTCCTGTATGTGCTCTTCGGGAACTTTAAAGACTGTTACCATGAGTTCCCGTACTTTGTTGTAGAATTTTTGCGGGTTTGGGCCTGAGTAGTTGATTGTGATGTCTTTGCGGTATTTTGATTTGTCATAGACGTCATCGTAGATAGTGAGCTTTGTCCTTGCAAAAACCATAACAATCCCTTATGTTATATTGATATTGATTGTATATATATGTTAGGTGCGTTTTGCTCTTTTTGCCAGCGATAAAAAATTATAGAAATTTATGGTATAGTTAGGGCAAATCATATAAAAGAGAGATGCTAAGTTAAGTTATGGAACTTATACCTGCATTACTTATCGGTGTCGGGCTTCTTATCATATATTTTGCTGTGATGAAAGACGGTGATAAGAAAGTTGCTTTCAGACTTGAACAAAATCTAGTTATAGGGTTAATTCTTGTCGTTATTGGCGGATATATACTTTTTTCACATCTGTCTTCTGCTCTGCTGACTAAGAAATTTATAGGGCTTATCCTGACTGTTTTCGGGTTTTTCATGGTGTTTAAGTATCCTTACTGCCAGCAATATAACAGCGGACTTGAAGTTACAGGCATTGTCTTTGGTGTTATCATTTTGGTTGTAGGTCTTGTGCTTCTTATTTTTTAGGCGGTTTTGTTTTTCTAAACCTTAATATACTAGTAAAAAGAAAATATTGATACTGGTAGTCGTTATGGTAGATTCGATCGCATGGGAAGAGGGTGGACTTGGACAGTGGAAGCAGAGCGGAATCCTGCGTAAAGGATGGGTCTGTGTTGGCCTGAATACATACAGAAAAATCAATCTAACATCTACACTTGGCGCTACACAGGGCATTTTTGACAGCCTTTTATTTAATCTTATCCAGAATGAATATAAAATCCTTAAGGTTGATGAAAATTTTCATGTTACTCCAAGCACGCAGAATCCATTTTTTCAGAATGCAAAAGCTCAGAGAGGTGAGCTTGAGAGGATAATCAGCACGACTCTTACAGATATAGGCAATGAGGTGGGGCAGTGGCAGCTTCTTGAACATGATGTCAGAAAAGCTGAAGAGATGCTTAATTATTTTAATGAGAATGATGAGGCGGCACTTAAGACAATGTTTGTGGATCAGATTGATTATTATACCGGAGGGGGTGGACAGCAGGGTGAAGGTCGTCTCAGTATGGCGTTTATGCGCAAATCAAATATTATGCCTACTATTGTTGAGGATTTTCTCAGTATGGGTTCTATAGATGACCTGACAAAAGGCACTCTTGAAAAACTGCCACAGGTTGAGAAAAATTTTCTCAAGGCAAAATGGTCTGCATACCAGCAATGGAAGATTCTTTTCAAGCAGGGCGTGGAACAGAGGTTCAATACTGTGGATTCTTTGTGCCGTTCAAAAGAAAAGTATCTGGATGAGAGGCGTGAATGGCTGAAACCGCATGTAATGCAGCACAGGCTTTTGGACAATGCTCTGTCGTCACCTGGAGGGCGGAAAGGGCAGGCAGGTAATTTCTTTGACAGGCCTGGTGAGGCAAGAAGTTTTACAAACCAGTCACTATGGTTGTGGAAGCCTATAAGGTTCAGGCATGTACTTAATCGCACTCCTGATGAGTTATACAAAAATCCGAAGCATGGAGCTGATAGTGTCAAAGCTTATGATTATTATATCCAGGAAGATTTTATCTATAAAGAGAAGGATAAAGATGGTAATAATCTGCTTCTTGGCAGATTTCCATGGATTACTGAAAAGGAGATTGAGGGGTATGTTGAGGGTATTACTGGAATCTCAGGTAAAGATGCAAAGTTTGGAGTGGCTAATCTTGAAGAGAAAGAATGGTACTATACTGTATGGGTGATTGATTTTGAAAAGGTTGTATTTAATGTGATCAGCAAGGGCCAGCCTACACCTCTTGAAGATGGCACATGGTTTATTCATGGCTATGTTGCTACTAAAAATATGTTGATGCTTAAATTGATAGAAAGAAAATGTGAAGAGGAAAAGACTGAAGTTGAGATGCAGAACATTATCAATATGGACAAGAAAAGATATTATCTTCAGTATTCACTTCTTTCAGAAAAAGGCCCATACAAGATTGTTGATGATATTGAATATGATAATAAAGATAAGCTGCTTAAAGGCAAGGATTTCAAGAAAGATGCGGATGATAAAGGCAATATTGAGGTTGACGGGAAAAAATATACACAGGAGGATTTTGTTCTTGCTCCGAAGCAGGTGATACCTGGCAGTCTTGAGGATACAAAAGCACGTGATAAAGCTCTTAAAGAGATAAAGGCTGAAGCACAGAAGAAGTTGCTGAAATTCAATGACCATCGAGAAATTGTGATGCAAAGAGTTTCTGCAAAGAAAAAGGAGAATAAAGCTTTATATAACATAAAAGAAACTCTTGAGAATTTCGGGATAGAGCTGAAATTCTTTGTGGAACCCGGACCTTACCAGAGTGAGATGTTTGATGCACTGACGCAGGGTATGTATAAGCTTGCAGGCAGTGCGTTTTGGGGTGCTGAAATAGTTGCTCCTCTTTACAGAAAAATAAATATTCCATGGTAGATATAAGTGGAAGGTTTTTAAAATTAATCATTCATATCCAATATAGATGAAATAGAAGGTAGTTCTTATTTAACTCTGAAGCAATTACGAAACGGCAGCTTAAAAGCATTATAAAAGAGCTTAGCTCTTACAGGGGCAGGCATACTGAACTTGTGTCTATCAGTGTCCCTTCAGGATACAATATAAATGAGATTACTAATCTTGTAAGGCAGGAAATGGGAACTTCTGCAAATATAAAATCAAAGACTACAAGAAAGAATGTTACCAGTGCTCTTGCAAGGATTGAGCAGGCATTAAGGGTATTTAAGGTGACACCTCCTAATGGCCTTTGTATCTATAGTGGGAATGTTGCTGAAAATGAAGGTGTCTCTGATATTAAACTATGGGTTTTTGAACCGCCTGAGTCTATAAACCTAAGGACATACAGATGTGAACAGACTTTTCTTGTTAATCATCTTAAAGAATTAGTTGAAGAAAAAGAAGTGTATGGTCTAATCACTCTTGATAAATCAGAAGCCTGCATTGGATTTCTGATGGGCAAAACTATAAAGGCTGAACATAATTTCACTTCAATGGTGCCTGGGAAGACTGGGAAAGGAGGGCAGAGTGCACAAAGATTTGAAAGAGTTCGTGCAGGACTTCTTCTGAGTTTTTTGAAGCAAGTAGGTGAAGCTGCAACAAAAACATTTGAGCAGAATAAGAATCTGAAAGGCATATTGGTCGGTGGTCCTGGACCGGTAAAAGAGAGTTTTGCTGATGGTGATTTTCTTTCTGAGGCATTGAAGAAAAAAATAATTGGCATCAAAGATCTTTCTTATTCTGGTGAGCCAGGCCTTAAAGAACTTCTTGAAAGGTCTGAAGATGTGCTTAAAGAAGCAAGTGCGACTCTGGAAAGAGAAATTATAATTGACTTTTTTGATCATCTTAAGAAAGAAGATGGCCTTGCTGCATATGGTTATATTGATGTTTTGAAGTCTCTTAAGCTGGGTGCTGTCAAAAAGCTTATCGTATCTGAGGATATGCCTCTTAAACATTTTGAGATAAAATGTGATAAATGCGGGTTTGTAGAAGAGAAGATTGCAAAGAGAGAGAGTTTACCTTCTGTGTGTCCAAAATGCACTGCTGAATTGAAATGCAGTGAAAAAGCTGATTTTGTTGAAGAGATTGAAAAAAAGGCAGAAAGTATGGGTTCTAAATTTGTGGAAGTGAGTTCTGAGACACCTGAAGGCGCACAGTTTCTTCAGCTTGGCGGCATCGGGGCTGTGCTGAGGTATAAAGTCTAGCTGTTGTTTTGACTTAATCATAATACATTTTGGTGTAATTAAGCATAAAGCTTTAAATCTTTGGATGATAAATGTTTTTGGTTTTATTATGGGAAATACGGCAGGATGCCTTTTGCCTTCTGATACAGGACAGCATGTTGAAATTATTTATGATAATAGCCTTTTTGAAAAATGCGGAGATATACTTGACTTGTTTGAAATTATCAAGAAAAATGTTGATGATAGAATTGGTTTTATGTCTTTTGATGGAGTCTATGTTTATGGCTATAAAAATGTTAAAAATGGGAATTATAAGAAATTTGATCTTTTTGGCCACAAGAAAAATCTTCTTCAGAAATTTTTTCAATATGATCTAAATCCCTTTAAACCAATGCGTCTTAAAGAAGAGCTTACCAATATACCTTCTAAAATAACGGAAAATATACATCATCTGGTTTTTGTTCCCTCTGGTGGTTCTGATATCCCTTATATGCCTGAAGCAATAATATTTGCTGCAGATCCTGATGTGATAGAAATACTGTATAAAGGTGAAAGATCCAATAGATTGATGAAACCTATTATAGATGATTTTATAGATAAAATTGAAAAAATGCCTTATACTGAATTGTGTGTAAATCATCTATGATTCTTTTTGCTGTTGCGCTCTTCTTTTGTCTTGAGTATTATTATGCTGTCTGCTGCATGCTGAAGCGCTTTTGAAAAACCAGGTTCAAGGCCTATGATTATTACTTTCTTTCCAAGCTTTTTTGCAAGATGTATTACTGGCAGGAAATCTGCATCTCTTGTCGCAAGAGCTATCATATCTATATTTGTATTGTATATTGCAGATACTGCTGCTGTTGATACATAGACATCCACATCGCTTGTTATGTCGTCTTTCTTTTCTCCTATACCTATTATAGGCTCAAAACCCTGATTTGCAATCGCTTCTATTAGTTTTTCAGGTGCAAACTGGTTTAGGAAAACTTTTGCTTCTCTTATATTGCCATATTCTTTTAGGGCGGATTTAATCTGGTTGAAATCTATCTCAAATTCTTTTCTTAAAAGGTTTGGACCGTCTACAAAAAGGGCTATCCTTGGTGTTCTGATGCCACATAGTTTTTTTCTTAGAGAATGTATCATAATAATCACATTTAACAGAATAAGATATAATTGAGGTTGCGTTTATAAAAAGATGTTTGTTGTGTGTAATTTTTAATAATGGCTAATCTGTTAAATGGATGACTATAATGCTAAAAATGGTTTCTACTTTTTTATCAAATGGTCTTGATGGAGCTTTGCTTTTGAAGATGTCGTCGTTAAATCTTCAAGAAATTTTGTCTTTGCTGCTTTTATTGTACCTGTGACACCAAGAGTCCTTATAATTACTGGCTCTTCATTTATCTTTTTTGTCAGTGCAAGTGCTGCACGCACCTGCTGCACATGATTATGGCTGCACCTTACAATGCCTATTTTTTTCTTTTCATTGTAGAGGTTTGATGGTATCCAGAGATGAAAATGCGATGTTCCTGCCTCACCGAAAAGCTGAAGGACTGAAGACCATATAGTTTTCACTATTTCTTCAAGTGTGAAATTTTTTTGAGATATTATACTGAATACTATATATCTTTCACGCATCTGCATTGAAGGGATTAGTCTGTTCTCTGCCATATTTATCACTATTTTTCTAATACTTCTACACCAGGCATTATATGGCCTTTGCTTCTTACTTTTTTTGTGTGCTGTGCAATCATTTCAGGCATAGCTGAGACTGCATAAAGGGATTCGGCAAGCTCAAGATCTAAAAGAGATCCCAGTGATGCCAGTTCCCTGCCTGTGCGCATATCATATATATTTTGCGCTCCGCTTGCAATTATAAAAGGTGTCTTGTATTTTTTTGCCAAAGTTACATTTGTTTTCATGTGTGTGAGCATATGTGCCCTTATTTTTTTATAGGAATTAAGGACATATTTAAAATTCAGCTCTATTGCTACTGAATTATCTGCTGCAAGCTTTGCTGTCACATTGTCTATCCCTGAATCCCTGCGTCCCATTTCGGGGTGTGCAAGGATATCAACTCTTGGATTTTCAACTGCAGCCCTGTTTATTTTTGATAGTCCGCCGGAGACTATCAGAATATCTGCTTTATTTCTTAGCTTATTTATCTGCTTTTTAAGTATTTCCAGGTCTTCTGTGCTTATTTCAACCCCTATGAGGACTTCTATTTTTGGCTTTTCTTTTTTTATCTCTTTTTTCAGGTTGTCAATATTATCTTTTGTCTTATCTTTTACATAATCTATTATACAGATTGAGCTGAGATCTAGTTTTTCTGCCATTTTTATTATGTCTTTTACACTATTCTGGCCTAAAGACAGGTTTGAATATATGTGCAGGTCACAGAATTTTCGCTCCATAAATATCACTATCTTTAGGTTATTTTGGGCATTTATTTTTAAATAGATGTGTTTTTGTTG
>JAUVES010000062.1 GCA_030594675.1 Candidatus Nanohaloarchaea archaeon | reverse complement strand
ACAATAGCACCTACAAATATGTTTGAGCCTTCTGCAGGATCTGCGATAGAGCTTTTCAACTGCCCTGTTATATCTATATCAAAATCTGATGAATTTGAATCCATATAGCAGGAATCATTATTTGAACCACCTTTCCATTTCTGCCCTCCTACAGAATAATTGCAGTCCGGGTTGAATGAATAATACAGGTATCCTGAAGAATCTGTCTGGTTCTGTGTTCCTGCATCATAAGATGAACCGTCTGTTGTCACGAATATCTTTCCTGTCGCGTTAGGTGTTGATGAACCTACATATACATTGTGGTCTGCATCAAATATCCTGAGGGATAAAACTTCTATGTCATCCCCCTCACGGTCTATCTGTGACATCCCCCCCATACCGCCATAATATGTTATTGTATCATCTTTTATTATGTTGAAAGTTCCTGAAGTCTCATTTGTATAATTATAATCATCAGATACATTGAACTTGAAATCCCTTGTACCTATATCGCTACAGGAAAATCCATGACCGCTAAAGCTGATAGTCTGTATGCTTCCACAATTTGTGCAGACTGTTGAATTAAGAAGTTCCCAGTCCCCTGTAAGATTAACCCAAAGATAAACATCAACATTATCCTGATCTGCATCAAGCACATCTATTTCAAATGTCCAGGATTCACCCCATCCATTATCTGATAAACCACCACATAATGAGAAGGTCGTAATAGAGGGATTGCTTATCTGCGGAACTGTCACAAGACGGAATGCGCTGTCTCTCCTATAGATATCTGAAGAGTTATAATATGCTTTTGACACGGTAAAGTTTATGTCATAGTCGCCAGTGAACCATCCTGTTGTGGATGCTGCAGGTATTGTGCAGTTGTAATAGCCATTTCCCTCATCATACAATGTATTATCAGGAGGGCATGTGAAATATGGAATTTCTGACTGTTCAACTACAAACACTGAGCTTGCACCAGGCACCAGACCGCAATCATCTGTAACATTACCCCTTATCAATATGTCATCAACACCGCGAACCCTTGTGATACCGTCAGGCTCTGTAAGTGTTGCTAATAATGGTATTGCAGTTATGTTAAAATCAATGTCTGATGAATTTTGCAGCTTATACCAGCTGCTTCCAAATACGCTTGATGCTTTCCACATCTGCGGGCCAACACTATATGTGCAGTCTGGATTAAGAGTCACAAAGAAATATCCAGTATTGTTTGATATGGTATCCAAAACCTCAAAAGTACTGCCATCCTTTGTTACATAGAATCTTGTATTTATGGGCGATGATATCAACTGGTCCTTGTCATCATCATATACGCTGACACTGAAAGTCACATTCGGGTTGCTGTTTCCTGGCAGATCTGACCTGTTGACTATTGAATTATTTCCTGAAAGTATCTCAATCCTTACATCATCAGCTTCAACTGTAAATGATACATTTGATGTCTCATACTCATCCCAAGCATCGTCAGCTGTTACATTCAGCTTGAACTCCCACTCATCTATATCAGTTCCGCTTATGAATTTTGAAGACAGGTTTACTGTCACATTTATTCCCTGCACAGTTGTTGAGTTTCGAAGTAACCATGTGCTGCTGGATGTTTTCTTTAACCAAAGCTTCACAGTCATAAGGTCATTATCCCTGTCTGTTGCATTTGTAATGAAATAGAATGTCTCACCCCAACCACCTACACCAGGGTTTGAGGATGGCAGTGAAAGATATGGCAATGTCTCTATCCAGAATGATGAGATCCCATAGACGTACTGGAATATTTCTGAGCCATCATTGTAGAATGACTGTGATGAGTTCACTTCAAAGTCATAGTATCCGGGTGGCATACCTGTGTTGTTGAAGGTGCAGTTATAATATCCTGTAGACTCATTGTTGATGCTGCAAGTATCTGAATATCCTGTCCTGAAATACCTGAAAGATACATTGGTCTCATTCATGACTTCTGCCGCGCAGTCGCTTGTAACATTACCCCTTAAAGTAACATTGACATCAAGGAAATACTCAACACCTAAAGGAGATACTAAAGTGTTATATAGGGTACCATATACTGTCAGATTATATTCGGTTGTGTTTTTTGGTGTATAACAGGAATCGTTCACTTGCGCATACCATTTCTGATTTCCTTCATAATAGGAACATGATGGTGTGAAATCATATGTCGCATTGCCACCTGATGTTGTGTTGGAACCTTCAAGAATATAGGTTGTGCCATCTGTGGTTATGTTGAAATATACATCTATATCAGGTGAGACAGACATACCTTTCACAGTGTCGTTGATGTATACTTTGAGCTGCTGCACGCCGTATGACCTGTTGACATCCTTATTATTCCCGTCCACATATATTATCTCAATATTATCTATAGTCATGTTTGGTCCGCTCATGTTTGTAGTGTTTATCGTATTATAGCCGTCATTAAGCTCAAACTTGAAATAGTTGTCAGTGCCGATGTCGCCACAGTTGAAATCAGATACTGTCAGGTTGCATACTGCAGGGCTTGCCAGAGTTGTAGTGTTTCTGAACACCCATGATGCACCGCCATTGGTTGTTGTATAAATACTGCAATTGACTGTATCTGCATCAGGGTCTGTGAAATTTAGGCTGAATGTATATATTGCACCCCATGCATCTGAATCCGGCGTCACATTAAGGTTTGAATAGGCAGGAGGGTTGTTGAGAAGCTCAAAATAATCTATCAATGTATCTATTGCAGTATAATATGTGCTGTTTGATGCATTTGTCCTTATTGTCCAGTTGCCCGGCTCCTTGAATGTTGAATCCCAGGTGCAGTTGTACCATCCTGCATCAGAGCCAGTCTCATTATTTATAGGAGAACAGCTATACCATGAAGAGGATGGGCTTTGAAGCCCAATGCCTTTTGATTCAACCTCTATCCTGCCTTCATCTACACAATCAGTTGTCACATTGAATCGCATAAAAACTGGTGTTCCAGTACCATAGCTTGAACCGTTTATAGGCGATTCAACGCTTGTATATAATTTTCCTATTGCGTTAAAAGACTCAACCTGATACAATGAGTCCTTATAACAGGTGCTTCCTGATGTTCCTCCTTTCCATTTATGCTCGCCTGTCGTATAAGAGCAGTTTATGTCAAAATTATAACTTAGATCCCCTGATGCATTTGTCTGCAATCCATAGCCGCCATCATAAGTGCTTTCATTACTTCCATTCAGTGTGATCCAGATCACACCATCAACACCAGACCCTACTGGTGCATATCCCTTATCTGTATCCAGTATCTGTACTATTAGAAGTATTGTATCTGAGCCGTTCCTGTCAACATTCTGACCGCCTGTACCTACAGGTATTGCATCAACATCATCTTTTTCAAGAGTCATTGTTGATGTGATATTATCTGTATAATTATAGTCATCTGATGCATTGAACTTATATTGTTTTAAACCAAGATCTGCTGCACCAGCACAGGAAAATGTCTTGTCTGCGAAGGTTATTGTCGGGTCTCCCTGAGGCCATATCACAGAATCAATCAATTCCCACGAGCCTGTCCTGTTTATCCAAAGCGATACATTTGAACTGTCTCCGTCATCATCTACAATATCTACTGTAAAATTCCATAATTCACCCCAACCGCCTATGCTTCCACCTTGTGTTGATTCTTCAGTAGGATTTGACAGGACAGGTCTTGTGACCAGCCGGAATGCATTTTCCACAATAAATAAACTGGAATCGTTATAATATGCTTTATCTGCTTTTATTGTAACATTATACCATCCAACCGGCCATGGATCATGGGTTGTATTTGCGATAGTGCAGTTATACCAGCCAGTAGTCTCGTCGCCGGCAGGGTAACATTGTGCATATTCAGACCCTCCCTGAACAACACGGATATCTACATTGGCACCACTTACAAGACCGCAGTCATCTGTAACATTGCCACGAAGAAGGATGTTGTCCACGCCTCTCTCAAAAGTAAGGGCGCCGGTCGGATAATCAAGTATGGCAACAAGAGGTGTTGTTGTTATGTTGAAATAAAATTCTGTTGAATTTAACGGATAATATTCAATATTATCAAGAAGCCCTACTTTCCATTTCTGAGGTCCTACAGCATAAGTGCAATCCGGATCAAAAGGAGGATTATATATATGATAACCTGACGCATTTGAATTAATATAGCTTGCCGGCAGGGAAGGGTATGGAACATAATTGTTGAAAGTATCATTTGTCAGATAGAACTTGGCTCTCTTAAATGGGATAAATGCATCAGGATCTTTGTCAATATCCCATGCCCTTGTAATAAAAGTTATATTATTGCCTGGCTCTGTAGTCGAAGCAGACCTGTTCACTATACTATTGTTTCCGAAAACATGTTCAATAGATACATTGTCCCGTTCAAGATAGAATGTGTTCTCTATTGTCTCGTTTATGTAGCCGTCGCCGTCTGAAGCTGTCACATTGAACTTATAATACCATGTCGTATCAGCATATACATTAGTAAATGACTTTGATGCGAAAGTTACATACTGGTTGACGCCGGATATTGTGTTGTTTGTACGGGAATTTACAGGAGTATAACTATCACTTGCATTCCTGAACCATGCTTTTACTATAAGCGTATCAAGGTCATAGTCTGTTGCATTGACTGTGAAATAATGTTCTTCACCCCAACCGCCGGATGAAGGAGTAACATCAGGTGCAACAAGGGTTGGCCTTGTCTCAATCCAGAACGATTCTGCTGCCGGAGAATAGACTTCTGTTGTTATGTTTGTCAGATAATATTGCTGTGTTGCATTCATAGTGATATTATATCCTCTCGGATCTTTTCCGGAGGTATCAAAAGTGCAGTTGTAATATCCTGTTGATTCATTGTATATCTCACTTGTGCAGCTATAAGGGGTTCCTGTATATTGTGATGTCATTGTGAAGTTGACAATGGTTGTGTTCAATGTTTCCAGTGCACTGCATTCGCTTGTTATATTTGCACGGATTGTCACATTTTCCTCGCCA
>JAUVES010000034.1 GCA_030594675.1 Candidatus Nanohaloarchaea archaeon | reverse complement strand
AAGCCATACTACATCCAGAATTGTGGAATTTGATACTGTCTTTGTTATGTTTAAAGGTGATACTGCATATACAGATATCAGGTAATTGTGCTTATCTTCATCGTAGGGCACCTGCCAGTCGCATGAATATGAACCGTCTGTCGCACTTTTCGTGGTGCATATTGTCTGTGTCCCTGCCTTTATCGTTACATCTGCATCATATACATTTGTCCCGTTCCCTTTTACAATGCCTGTGACCCTGACCCAGTCTTCTTCATTTGCTGTGTAGTCAACGGAGTTGTTTATTTTTATTGTTACAGACTCTGCTTCGTTTGAGACGTTGAAAGGATGAAGATGTATTCCAATGTTGTTGAATTCATCGTAGACTATAACCTTGAGTGTATGAGGCCCAATACCTGGATTAATATCCTCAACTACTATGTTATCAAACTGACCGCCCGGAGTAACAGACCATGGGCTATCCTGCAGTGCAGTGTCAAGATATACATATATTGTCGGCTCGCCAATCACTGTACCGTTCAAGTATTTTCCTGTCTGTTTCTTTGCACTTCCAGTGAATGAGAAATTGAATTTGCCTTGAGGTATGTAGCCGTTGACAGCTTCGGAACTTATGTTTGTCTGTGTGACATTTATATCCAGCTCATCTGTAATATTGACATAGGTTATGTTTTTCAATAAATATTCCGGACTGTTTTTGGCAGTGCCTTCTTCAAGGACATATTGCTTTATGAGGTAGTTTCCCGGCTGTGACTTGCTTGTATTTACTAGAACCTGCCAGACAGGCTCAACTGTTGTGCCTGATGAATTAATCTGTTCTGTTAGCTTGTCCGACCATACTATAGAATTGTCCTGTACAGGTGTCAGGTACAGATTTCCTAAAGTCTTAAGAAGTATAATTTCTGTAAATATATCTACATCAACATCTGACGCAGACTTAATGACAGATTTCAGTGTTACATTGTCACCCCAGTTGAAGACATAACAGTCAGGTCGTGTACCCCCACTATCATAAATTACACGATTTGAATTTGTCATATTGGCATCTACAGAATAATTAATAGTATACTGCGTCTTTCCGGGTGGAACTGATGATATATTCTGCATTGCATAGCTAAAAGAGACTACACATGAACCGGATATGTCTGGTCCTGAAACAGAACAGCTTGAAGTGAGCGCCGGAATCGGGTAGTTTATTGCAAGATTTGTTATTGTCAGGTTTGTCGGATTTACAAGATTGAATGTTGCTGTTATGTTGTTCTCTCCAGCATTATATGGCATCTGGCCGCTTACATAAAATGTTTGTATAGTTACAGCATCGGTCTTGAATGTGAGGTTGACTGCCTGTGAATATGAAGATGACAGTGTTCCGTTGGTGGAATATGGAATTGCGAAAAGAAGTGTCTTGTTATCTTTCAGGCCATATATTAAATTGTCTTCTGTAACCTGTGCAGAAGATATAAATGTTGTTGACTGATTGTACTGCTCAGAGAAGGGGGATGAAGGAATT
This sequence comes from Candidatus Nanohaloarchaea archaeon, assembly GCA_030594675.1. GTDB lineage: Archaea > EX4484-52 > EX4484-52 > EX4484-52 > GLR71 > GLR71. The sequence continues at coordinate 5,478 of JAUVES010000034.1, read as the reverse complement.
ATCTTTGTCCTTTCAATCTCTGCTGTCATCTGCGTAAAGTTTGACTGCGATGTGGACGCCTGCGCTGAAAGATTATAGGCTGTGCCATCAGGAATATATTCTCCTGCGAGCACTGCAAGGAATGATATGTTTATTTTTCCCCCGGATGGTTCAGTTACATTATGATACCATACTGTACCGTAGGTAGGCTGCCACTGGCTGCCATTATAAAGAGATGATATTGTTGATTTGGGAGATATAGATATTGTTGAGTTCCAGGATATTGGATAACCAGTTGAAGGATTTGAATCCAGTTGGACAAGGTTTTCTGTGTAATCTATGTATCCTGTATTCTGGGCAGACCTTATCTGGGGAATTCCATATAATACGAAGGACTCTTCAAGATATGAAAGGTAATCTTTTGTTGTCTGGTTCTGGATATTTTCCATGTTGAGTACCAGTGTATTTTTTGAGGAAGCAAGGGCGGAGCCGATATCCATACCTTCAAGAAGATGAAGGTAAAAGGATTTTGCTATAGACTCTGATGTAATCCAGTTTACTGATACCGGACCGATAAAGGCGAAAGGGCCGTCAGACTGGCTGTTGTAAAGCATACTGAGTATTAGCGAGTCCTGGTAATCCCAGTCACTTTCATCTCCATTCATCACATCCCATGCAGATGCATCTGTATCATTTGAGTGAATTCTTGCGAAGTAATCAGAGTTTGAAAAGAGCACAAGATTGTTCTTGAGTGCACTTATTGTTCCCGGGCCATAACACATGACTATTTCATCTGAAGGATTAGAATAAGGACATTCATTATAACTATTGTTAATGTCAGCGAAAACTGTTGAATTTAAATACAATTTTTCATTTGTTCCGCCGCCTGCAAAATAGAGTATATTTGAATCTTCTGTATTGTCAAGGCGGTTAAACATGTTTGTATTTATCGCCGCAGTTCCTGTATAAAGGCTGCCTGTTCCTGCAAGAGAGAGGATGGAATTTATGAATGTTGCTGCTGCCCGGTATGCCTGCTCAAGAGGTGCAAAAGAACTTGAACGTGTAAATTTCATCTGGCCTGACTCATAGTGATTGTAATGTGTTGTCTGGTTCAGGGCTGCTACACCAAGCGACCTGTTAACCAATGAAGTGGCATTCTGATGATACTTTGCTGTTATAATACCCCATGGAACATCTATATAAGAGTCATTGTTAAGTTCTTTGAAAAGAGTATTGAGTGTTCTTATCATATCTGGTGTCACATTCTGAGGCTGGAGAATCACTGTGACATAATCAGCATCAAGGGATTTTATATTCTGTGAGATTGTCTGGTCAACCAGAGAGTCATTGTCAAAATAAAGGATTGTCGCTCTATTAGGTATTGAATAATAGTGAGGCAGGTCTACAGATTCTGTATAATTGTATGAATTGTTGTTGATTGTCGCATTTATGTTGTGGCCGATTGCGTTGAAATCTGCATTATAATATTCTGAAAACTCGGATGGCAACAAGATTATGTATGGTATCTTTTCTGGATTCAATATTATTGATGATTCATATATTCCTTCATTTGAATCATTGTCTGTGCAGTTTATCTTGTATGGGTGTGCGCCGGTTTCAGTGATTTGACTAGATGAAAGCGTTATAACATTGTGTGTCGTGTTGCCGGAATATACTGAATTATTGGTGTCATTAAAAACACCATCTATGTACAGATCGCATGTCATGTTAGTGATTTCATCGTTGTCTGTGACATAGAAAATGAAGTTTATTGCCTGCGGTGATGAGATATAGGGGTTCAAGGGTTCCATTAGATGTATCACAGGGTATGCCAGGCTGTTGTTTACTGTGACATTTCTGTCTACTGTTGTAAACTTTGAATTTACATTCATCAAGGAATTATCTATATCATATGAATATCCTGATGCTGTAAGAGTCAGGTTCTGATCAGATAAGGTTGTTCCGCCTTCACCACCTTTATGCGTATTCCAGTATGTTGAGCAGTTGTAGCCGGAAAAGTTCATGCTGTAGTAGGAATTGTTTATGTAGTATATTGGAGAGCAGTCTGCTGTTGCATTGAACTCGTAAAGGTCATATTTATCTGATGACTCGTTTGTAATCTCAAGCTTTAGTGTTGAGATGTTTATATCTGTTATTGAGACTATGCTGAATTTGACATAGTCATAGCTTTCAAGGGGTGGAGGCTCATCACTGCTATTGGGTGCATAGAATGTCACAATTGGTGCTATATTTCTTATCCTGACATGAATACCTCCTGAACTATTTGAGCCGTTCCCGTTCTGCGAGGCGATGTCCATAGTTGCAGACTCGTTGTAATTTGGAGTTATGGATACATCATCAGTCACATTTATTGCAAGGTAATAATCACCATCTTCATGCAGTGTTGTTTCCCAGCTGTATGTCCAGTTATGCTCGTATCCGGCTGTGCTGTTTCCTGTCGTGTTTGAGCCGAGGAAGTTCCAGAGGATTCCGGTTATATTCTCTCCAGGGTCCCATGTCCCGTTAACATTTATATCATTCCATGTCTCAGTTATGTTGTAGAAAGTGACGTTCTGTATACCGCTGATACTGTCATTTACAAGGGCGCGAAGAGTTACTGACCCACCTAAGATTATTCCGGATTGCGGGTATTCAAGTACTGCTGTCGAGGGGGGAGTGTTGTCGAAATGGATGTATATTGGTCCTGTTTCGTTTGTGTTGCTTACACTGTCATTTGCGGAAAAGTTTATGAAATAGTATTTGTTTTCCTCATATTGGGTTGTGTTTATTGTGCTGTTGTAGGTATCCGGGGATGAGTTTGTCAGGTAAGTGGTGTTTGACCATGTTGAGTTTGAGATATTGTACCAGACTGTGTGGACTCCGCTTTTTGAATCTATCACTGTGAAGTTTATGGTCATGAGGTTGTTGTACCATGTGTCATTTATTGGCGAGTTCACTGTCAGAAGGGGTGCATTGGTATCTACATGGAGTATGAAATAGCTTGACTGGGTGCCGTTTGAGCCATATCCTGTGTAATTGTCATATGCATAGAAGTAGTAATAGATGTCTATTTCACCCAGACCGCTGAAATCGTGAGTATAATTGCAGATGTGGCTGTATTGGGTGTAGTTGGTGCAGACCATAGGCAGATTATAAAGTGGGGACGGGCTCCATCCACCAGTCTCCAACCTCCAACACCAGGTGACTGATGATGTATTAAGGTTGTAGTCTGTCACATTGATAAAAAAGGTTTTTGTGCCGTTTGTCCATTCGTATGTTGGAGGCTGTGGATCAAAAAGATCTGGGCTAATCCCTATAGAACTTATCAGGTATGTTGTGTTTATCTCTGAATTGTTGTCCATCGTGGCAATTGTCCAGTTCTGGAAACTGTCGTTTAAGTTTCTGGCTGTTGCTGTGAAGGAGATATTTATTTCTCTTGTCTCATTGCCAGGTGTGGTACTGCAGATTATCTTTGATATGTTTCCTGATGGGTCTGTCTCATTTGTACAGGTCCAGTTATTGTGGGTTGGAGAAAGAGATGGCCAGTCAATAGTATAATTTGCGTAATTTGTGGAGTTACATGGCACTGTTATGTTTGTCTGGTTCAGATAGTCGCCGGTGACATCTATTGAAATTGTGACTGTCTCATTATCATCTGCTTCAGTCCATTTATCTGCGCCGGCCGTTGAGATATCTGTACTGCTCTCAAATATATGCGATGCAATAACAGGAATTGAGAACAAGAGGACTGCAAGAAACATGAACAATATATTTCTGGTTGTGGGTGTTATGTTTTTCATAAGTATCTATCCGATAGATTTACAGCTGATGCTAGCATAGATATTTGGATTTATGTCATATATATAGGTTAAAAAAGAGAAAGGTGATTATAGAAAAACCCCCCTACTGAGTTTAAAGCTACAAATCACCTTTGATAAAATTGTGTGTCTTTTAGTATATATAGTTTTCAATAACGGTAAGTTGAAACAGAAAAACTTATATAGTTCGTCTGCGGATTTTATTTGTTTTGCATCTATACAAAATTATATAAGCCAATAACACTGTTATAGCTTTATTGACTTTTATTGAAAGAGAGGGAAACTGATGACACCAGAAAATGAAAGCTATGGCAAAAACATAGTCAATGACATAACGGGGCTGATAGGCAATACACCCATGATCAGGATATCTAATATGACTAGTTCTTCTGATGCTGAAATATATGCAAAGCTTGAGTGGTATAATGTCGGCGGTTCTGTAAAGGACAGAATAGCCCTTTATATTATTGAAGATGCAGAGAGGAAAGGGCTGCTTGATAAAAATAAGACTATTCTTGAGGCAACTTCTGGAAATACAGGAATCTCTTATGCGATGATTACTGCGGTCAAAGGATACAAGGTCAAGATTGTTTTGCCTGCATCTATGAGTATTGAGAGGCGTAAGGTGATAAAGGCGTATGGTGCCCAGATTGTTCTGTCTCCAGGAGATAAAGGAACTGGTGGTGCTGTTGAGCTTAAGAAGAAGATGATTGTTGAAGAGCCAGACAAATATGTGGATGTTGACCAGTTCAGGAACCCATCAAATATACGTGCACATTATGAGACTACAGGCAAAGAGATTATCGAACAGATGGATGGAGATATTGATATGGTCGTTGTAGGTGTCGGCACTGCAGGCACCAGTATAGGCATATCAAAAAGGCTGAAGGAGTATAGAAAGGATATACAGGTTGTCGGTGTAATGCCAACTAAAGGCACATTTATACAGGGACTTAGGAATCCAAAAGATGCTTTTGCCACAAAACTTTACGACAGTAAATGTTTTGATGAAGTTATTGAACTTCCTATTGGCGACATACCTGAGATATACAAGACTACAAGAAGGCTTGCGAGGAAAGAAGGGCTTCTTGTCGGGATGAGCAGCGGTGCTGCAATGCGTGTTGCACTCCTTAAGGCTAAAGAATTAGGCAAAGGAAAGAAGATTGTCGTCATATTTCCTGACAGCGGGTATAATCGTCCTCAGCACGGTTTAGTTCTTCAGCTATGAGGTCAAGTTTCACCCTCACTTTCTGGTGTCGTTCCCTCAGTCCATCGCGCACCTTGCGGGCCGCATCCAGTTCCGTTCTGGCTTCCTCCCATGCCTTATTGGCCTTTTCAAGATCGCCCTCTGCACTTCGTAGTTCCTTCTTCGCAGCTTCCAGATTTTCAGGAAGCGTGGGCTCCGGTATGCGGGCTGCTGGATAAGCAGGGACGCCTTTTCCCAGCCCTATGACTTTTCGGTCCAACTCCGCATAGGCCAGGTCGCGAAGGTTTTCTTTCTCGATTTCTTTCTGTCTCGCTATAGACTGCTGTGCTTCCCGTCGCGCATCATAGGATCGCCTTGCCTCATCCGCATTGCTCACTCCGGCATCATTGCATACGGCATCGAGCTTCTGTTTTGCCTCCTCGACCTTTTTTGAAAGATCAGATGAGCTGGACCCGGCTGTCACCTCCATCTGCA
>JAUVES010000082.1 GCA_030594675.1 Candidatus Nanohaloarchaea archaeon | reverse complement strand
AATTCAGCCTTTGGGAAAAAGATATAGACACTGTAAAAGAAGGCGACACAATCGTAATCTCTGGTGCATATGTAACAGAATGGAACGGACAGAATCAGTTAAACATTCCAAAAAGCGGAACTTTTGAGGTCAAGAAATAAGTCTGCAGGATATAGACCTGCTTTTATTCTTTCTATAAACTCAACCTTTCAGAATTCCCCAGCCGATAAGGCGCCATCTTCCATTCACCTGCTTGGAAAGCACAACCTTATCACCTAAATCAATGCATACAGGTCTCTTAAGCTTGAATTTGGAAACATTTCCAGGTGCAACACACACACCAATCGTCTTCTGCGTACCTGCATTCATCAAGATAACATCATTGGGTTTAAAGCTGGAATTTTGCACACTTTTCAGAAAATCAACATCAAGCATAACTTCATCTTTAAGCGATGGAAGAGTGCCAGGCTTGCCAACCACCATGCTTGCAAGATTATCCGATTTAGTCATGTAAGGATCAAGAGATGTACCGATTGCAAGAAGGCCGCCAGGTTTTCCTGTCTTCACCTTGCAGCTTCCATGTACAATAGATTCAATCTTAGCCTGCACAGTAATCCATTTATTCCCCTCATTGATTCCAGGAGAGACCTCAATATCATCACCAACATTCAGAAGACCTTCAACAAGACCTCCACCTATGACACCACCAAGAAGCTTTTTTATATCAGTGCCCGGCTTGTTTATATCAAAACTTCGTGCAATATACATCTTGGGATTTTTCTTCTCATCCCGCTTCGGAGTCTTTATAACTTCTTCAATCATTTTAAATATCATACCTATATTAGCCCGGTGTATAGCAGAGACAGGAACAATAGGTGCATCTTCTGCAACGCTTCCCTTTACAAACTTTTTTATCTGCTTATAATTTTCAAGCGCATCTTCCGCACTTACAATATCAATCTTGTTCTGGACAATAATTATATTTTTTATCCCTGCAATATTCAAAGCCTCAAGATGCTCAGCCGTCTGTGGCTGTGGACACTTCTCATTTGCAGCAATGATAAGTATTGCACCATCCATAAGAGCCGAACCAGTAAGCACAGTAGCTATAAGTGTCTCATGTCCTGGGACATCAACAAAAGACACAGTTCTCAAAAACTCAGTATCAGAACCGCAGTAGAAACACTTATCAAAACCTGAATATGCAAGATTTGCCTTACACTTAGGACACTTACGAAGAGTTACATCTGCATAACCTAAGCGTATAGTGATTCCTCTCTTCAGTTCTTCAGAATGCTCATCTGTAAACTTACCAGTAAGCGCACTTGTAAGCGTAGTCTTGCCATGATCAACATGACCGACAATGCCAATATTGACTTCCGGTATCTGCTTAGAATTATCTTTTACCATAACATATCCTCAAAAGTAATACAAACTATTGGAAGTGAAACCTTTAAAAGCGTTATTGTTCCGCAAACGTTAAAAAAACAGGCAAAACATATTTCTTTATAAAGTTTCCTTTATAAAAGATTTATAAACTCTTTATAAAGAACTGGTAGTAAATAACATAGTGATGTGAAAAATATGAACGACAACAGGCCTCTAAACAGACTTGATACATTTGATAACAAAAAAGTTGAAATAATCCTGAAAAACGGGAGCAAAATCTATGGAATAATGAAAGCATATGATCTTAATCTTAATATACACTTAGAAGATGCAGAAGAAATAAACGAAGATTCAAAAATAAAGCTTGGCTCAGTACTTCTAAGAGGAAGCATAATAATTAACATAAACGAATGTAAATAGGGGGTAAAAAATATGGCAAAAGATACAAAAATTACAAATTGTGTAGTTTCATGTGATACTCATTCAAAAATCGTGCTGGAACAGTTAGCAGCAAAATTATCAGACGCAGAATACGCACCGGAATCATTTCCTGGCCTTGTATACAGAGTTGAAAAGCCAAAAGCAAGTGTACTTGTATTCAGTACAGGAAAACTTATCTGTTCAGGCACAAAATCACTTGAAGAGGCAAAGACAGCTGTAAAGACAGCACTGAAAAGCTTCAAAAAGATTGGCATGAAAATATCAGACAGGCTAAACACAGAAGTCGTAAACATTGTAGCATCATCTGATCTCGGATCATCAATAGAGCTCAACAACATCATATTCAATCTTGATAACTGTGAATACGAGCCAGAGCAATTCCCTGGAGTTGTCCATAGGATAGCTACACCAAAAACTGTATTTCTCATATTCAGCTCAGGAAAGATTGTAATAACAGGCGCAAAGTCAGTAAAGCACTTAGAAGACGGCATTAAAGTGCTTGAAAAAGAGCTTAGAGATATAAAGGTTCTTTAATTACACTTTTTTCTTTTTTTATGATTTGGTTATGTCACAGTTAAACCTAAAAATCAAACAGCCTCCTCTGGCATCTGTAATCCCTAAGAAGATCACTCTTTCCAAGATATACAGAAAAGTCAAGACGGAGCCGCCCCTTCATATAAGACAGGGCATCAGACAGAGAATCAAAAGCGACTGGATCTTTAGAAAAAGCATCAGAAACAGTCTCGCGAAGCACCCAGACACCAAGAGGCATACTGTAATCTTCATAGATTTCCCGCAAAGACAGCACAGATGCCTGGATCTTCTTATCCTTAAGATATTTGGCAACTGGCAGCCTTGTAGCATAATAGCCGCCTGCAACATTTGACGCATAGCTTTTCCGCCCCGAATACTTCTCATAATCCTTATACACAATAGGCTCTTTTGCAGCAGCACTCCAGAAACTTTTGGGAAAAGCCACTTCAATGCATTCAAAAGACCACGTGCCAGGCATAAGAAGTATTTCAAAATGATTGCCTAAATACTCGCCTGAAAAGACTAAAAACTTCCCAACTTCATCAAAACCACGAACATCCTCAATATACCTCTTAGCTATCATATCATCAGTCGCAGTGATAGACCATCTTGTAGGCACAAGCTTCCTGCCTTTTCCTTCACCAAGAAGGCCAAGCGACAGAAGTTTCACAATATGATTTTCAGATATGCTCTTTCCATCAAGCATGCACACTGCATCAGTTGCCTTAAGGTCAGTATCAGATACAATCTTATCAACAAATTTAGGAACTTTTGGATTATCACATACATCAAGCCGGATCATATCTCCACGGGGTCCTGTAGGAGCAACTCGTGAATATACATCCACATCAGGCTTTATAGGCCTGTCATATTTTGCCTCAATATCAAGCGGCTTTGATGCAAGAGCAATCTCCTGAAGTTTAGCAATAAAAGAGCCGCTTCTGTAAACATCAGACTTAACACGCGAATTTATAAGAGAAGCCCTAAGATCAAAAATCTTCTCAATAGAATACCCTCCGGAAAACCACGCAGATGAATCATCATACACTGATGTATCACCTTCAACAGCAGGCGCTAAAACACCAGTAAACACCTGGGGGTAACCAAACCTGCCAACAAACACAGATGGGGGTGATGCACCGAAAAAATCAGACCCAACTTTATCAGTAACTGTACGTACTTTCCTTATGCTTGCAACTATAGGGCAGTCAGTCTTGCCGCAAAACCCTTTTCCTTTGCATCTTGCACACAGCATTGCATCCATGACATTAATTAAAGACAAAAAAATAAAAGATATCAAATAAAGCTTGGAACCCAGTTGTCAGTGATAAGATACACCTTATATCCTCTACCCACATAAAGATCAGCAAGGTCTTTCATAGATAAGTCGCCAAGCGAATAATAAAACAGCCGTGTTCCAACAGGCACAAGATACATTCCTTTAGAATATTCAGTTCCACCAAATTCCTTCTTAGAAGCAGTGACCTTAGAATTCTTGTAAAGTAAAGCCCCTGTATTTATTTCCTGATCATTATATTCATAACCAAAAACACTGTCATCTGGAGAATCAACCCTATAATACAATCCTTCAGGTATAACAACAACAGTAGGAGTACCTGAATTATTCATATACCTCTCAATCACATCATCCGTTTCTTCTTCATCCATCACTCAACACCACCTTTAAGTGCTGGTCTTTGGCTGATGCTTCACAGATAAAGCATCTCAAAAGATAATGAATAAAATTCAAGTAAAAAATTGCGCTCAACCGCAAAGAATCAGAAAAGACCTATACAACTGCTTTCACAGCAGCAGCACAATCACAAAAAGTACACTGGCTAACTGAAAAGTTCGTATTTCAGGTATAAAGTCAGTATACATGAACAATATTATAGGCACCGAGATTTATAAATCTTATGGAGAAACAAAAACAATCACTTCTTACTCTCAAAAAGATTAAACTCATCAGGCACAAACTTAGGCTCTACAAGTCCAAGCTTCTTCACCAGCTTAACATCTCCGCACCCGATCTTACCATAATACAGGTCACGAACATCTCCGCCTTTCTCAACAAAGTCTTTCACAAGATAATAACCTTTAAGATATACTAAATCTTTTGTATATCCACCAGGAAGACCAGTATCAGAAA
>JAUVES010000016.1 GCA_030594675.1 Candidatus Nanohaloarchaea archaeon | reverse complement strand
GCTGAAGAAGTGGGGGTCTCTGCTGCCAGGCAGCTTTGCGGCTTTATTGATTCTGGTGCTTCTGTTGATGAATATATGGGTGACCAGCTTCCTCCGTATCTTGCTTTTGCTGAAGGTAAGAGTTCTTATACTGTATCTGAGTTTAGTGGGCATGTGAAGACTAATATCGATGTTGTTAAGATGTTTTGTGATTGCAGGTTTGATGTTGTTGAGGAGAAAGGTGTTGTTAGGGTTTGTGTTGGGTGAGTCTTGAGAATCAAAATTTTTATCTAGATTGATAGAATTCACTTCTTTTTGGCAGATTTGGTCTTTTTTGAAAGATTCTTGTTTAATTTTATCAGTTCAGTATTTGTTTTTTTGTTTTCTTCTAGGATGTCTTTTTGGATTTTTTCTGGTTTGTGCTTATTCAATTCAGTTAATTGATTCACTATTTTCGTGTTTTCGTTTAGGATTTGGTTTTGAGATTCTGATAATTTACCAAATCTTTTATCCATATTTTTTTCTTGTTCTTTTGTACTTTTAATTTGACACATAAAAAAATACATATTAAGAGAAGCAACAATAATAGATATTATGATAGCAATTTTAGATAAATCAAAAGCATATTCTGCAAGTTTTTGAGTTATTAAATACTCTTCACTATACACTTTAAATGAATCTGTATGCATACCACCATGTATGAAATCAGTTCTACCAATATTTCTACTAATTGAATTAAAACCACCGGGATTTTGTATTTCAGATAATTGGGCATCTACAACCACATTATATTTTCCCTCTTCATTCAATTCAATTCCACCACAAGAATAATTAAAACCTAATGAATCTGAATAGGTATAATAAAAGTATGGTATCATATTTGGACGAAATATATATTCTTCTCCAATAGACAAATTACCTTTTATTCTTATACCAGAACCAGAACAAATAATTTCACGCGTATTTCCCGAAGGAAAGGTTATTTTTGGGTGTATGATGGGTGAAATTAATATACAATCCCCTGTATTTATTACACGAAGTTCTTGAATAAATAAGATATTATCCTCCATATATTTAGGAAACTGATAATCCGAAAGTTCTCTATAATCAGACATTCTTGAAAAAAAATCTAAATAAATCTTAACACTATAATTACAATTATCGTCAAAAACTGCACCAACTGAAGATGACAATGAAATGAACATCAAAAATACACAGATTAAAAACAATCTCTTCATCTTATCCCAACTTAAATCAATTCCTCATACACCTATTGGTTTATATCTGTAGTAGTGTAGAAACTAATCAATCACTTAAAGTTTAAGAAACGAGACTTATATTTCTTTTGCTTAATATATGCCGTTATGCCTATAAGACTGGGAATCCCTTAGTTTTAGTAATCCAAACATTCAACTCATCAATATATACAATAACTAACCAAATCTAATGTAACAGTCTTGGACTTGGATATGGTGTTTCTTTGATAGATAATCTTCTTTTTGACATTAGTTTTGCTGTGATTGCAGGTACTGTTGTTGCTTTTGTTATGAAGTTCTTGAAGCAGCCGCTTATTCCAGGCTATATCATTGCAGGTATGCTTATAGGACCTTTATGTCTTGGGTATATTTCTGATCCGGAAACTGTGACTCTTCTTTCTGAGCTTGGCGTGGCTTTCCTGCTTTTTATTGTAGGTATGCAGCTTGATTTTCGCAAGATTAGCAATGTGGGTGGGTTTGCGATATATGGTGGGCTGCTGCAGGTTGTTATCACTTTTTTGCTTGCGTATTTTATGTCTATACTTCTAGGTTTTACTGCTGTTACATCTCTGTATATAGGCCTTATACTTACTTTCAGCAGCACTATGATTGTGATTAAACTTTTGTCAGACAGCAATAAGCTTGATACTCTTCCTGGGAGGATGATGCTTGGTGTTCTTCTTCTGCAGGATGTTGTTGTAATAATTGCACTTTCGATTGTTGTCAGCATGACCGGTAATGGTACTGGTGTATCTTTGGTATATACATTTATCAATGGTTTTGGTCTTGTTGCACTTGCTGTCGTGTTTAAGAAAGTGCTGAGCGGCCCTCTTCTTAAGTATGCGTCATCTTCAACAGAACTTCTTTTTATAACTGCTGTATCTGTGTGTTTTATTTTTGTCGGCTTTGCTGATTCTATTGGCTTTCCTATAGCTATCGGTGCTTTTCTTGCGGGTCTTAGCCTTACTGCGTATCCTTATGATCTTGAGATTGTAGGGCGCGTGAGCTCTTTGCGTGATTTTTTCTCTACACTATTTTTTGTGTCTCTTGGCCTGCAGATAGTATCTTTCAGTTTTGTGCAGTATCTTGCACCCTTGATTATGTTTGTTGCTTTTGTGCTTTTTATCAAACCTCTTGTTATTCTGATTATAGGGAAGGTATTCGGGTATGAGCTTCGCACATCTTTCATATCTGCTCTTGGCCTTGCACAGATAAGTGAGTTCTCACTTATAATTGTTGCTATCGGTGTTTCAAATGGCCTTATACCAGTTGAGATATTTTCAATGACTGTGATACTTGCAGTCGTGTCTATGACATCTACAGGCTATTATATCAAATATTCTAATAAGATCTTTGATATGTTTTCGCGGTATCTTCTTTTCTTTGAAGTTTTTGGCAGGTTTTCATCTAATAATAAACTTGATACTAATATGCCTAGCAGGAGGAAAGGGAATCATATTGTTATTGTAGGATGTGATCTTCTTGGTGGGGGCATACTTTCTGAATTGAAGAAAATGAATCGTGCTGCTGCTGTTCTTGACCATAATCCAGAAATAATAAAGAGGCTTCTTTATGATGGTGTTGATGCGTATTATGGTGATGTCAGGCATAAGGAAGTCCTTGACAAGCTGGATATAGGATATGCAAATCTTGTGATATCTACTATGCCTGATTATGAAGACAGCATGTTTCTTCTTAATGAAGTGAAGAAAAGGAATCCAAGATGTGTCATGTTTATTACTGCAAATACTGTAGAAACTGCATTAAGAGCTTATGACAGCGGCGTTGATTATGTGATACTTCCAAAAATGCTTGGCTCAGAGAGGGTAAATGAGCATATAGATAAGATACTTGCAAATCCTGATGAGGTCCAGAGGTATATTGCTCATATGCGCAAGAAGTACATACTTAATCTTGAAGTTCAGCTCGGCAAGAAAATACTTGATGAATATGAGCCTAATTATCTTAAGCATCTGCGGAAAAAGTTCAATTTTGACCTGCAGGCCAATAAAACTTTATAATCTTTGAGAAGGATATGATATGTATGGGTTTTTTGGATTCACTTTTCGGAAAGAAGAAGAAGATCAGTCCTGAGATGAAGGAAGTCATGGCTATAAATGAAAAGTTAAATACTATGGAAGTTGATATGGCTGAACTGAAGACATTTTCATCCCAGCTTGATAATGATCTTACGCAGTCAATAAAGCCATTGCGTGATGAGGTGCGGGATATTAAGGAATCATTAAAGCTTGTTCATGGCAAAGTGAAGCTTTTTGATGGTGCGATACATGAAAATGTTGCTGCAGAAATTGATGGAATTTCAAGGATGAAATTGTTTAACAGTTCTGTCTCTGAGTTTCATGAAGAACTTGACAGGGTATCCAAGGAACTTGATAAAATCAATTCTGATATAGTACGCCTTGATAAGAAGGAAATACCTATACAATATGATTCTAAGATAGAGGAACTAAAGAATGATCTTGAGAAATTCAAGAAGGTTGCTCTTACTGTTGATGATAAGATGTGATATATTAATTCTCTTTTATTATATAATCGCTATGTATAGAATAATCAGTCCTACAATTACTGCAATTGCAGATACTACTCTTAATCCTTTAATCTTCAGCACTTTTCTTGATATCTCTTTCATTTCTTTTGGGTAACTTAGAAAAAATCCACTGCTTATCATGGCAAATGTGCATAGTATTGCTAAGATGTTTAGCATTGATACGCTTTGTACTATATAGTACATCATTATAGCTCCTAATGTGAACGAAATCCATTTTAGATTTCTTTTTTTGTATGCGTCATCTATCATTCTTTCCATGTCTTTTTTGGCAAAGAGCAGTGCAAGACCTTTGAAAATCATGCCGATGGCGAATATTGCTACGATTATGTTGATTGGTTCCATGTTGTTGTATAGGTTTTTATTGTATATATAGTTTGTATGGACTGTTCAAATATCTGTGTATCAATTCTTTTTGTATTTTTTCTATTGTGTCGGCATGGCTGCTGATAATATCTTATGAACCTGACAGGAAGGATAAGGTTATGTTTAAGGATATGTGATTCTTTTTATTGTTTTGTGGTCTATTATATTTTATGGATTCTAATAAGGCACATTATATATCTGTCACTGCTATAGTTATCAGAGACGGCAAGTATCTTATAGCTAAGCGTTCTTTGGATGAGAAGGCGTTTCCAGGGCTTTGGACTGTTCCCGGTGGAAAGATTGAGGTTGATGATTACAAGAATCTTCCAAAAGATACAGGCTCACATTGGTACAATATTTTTGAGAATGCAATCAGGAGAGAAGTTAAGGAAGAGGTTGGTCTTGAGATTGTTAATATCAGGTATCTTACCAGCATTGCCTTTTTCAGGCCTGATGGTGTGCCTACTATTATTGTCAGCATGTTTGCTGATTATTCCGGCGGTGATGTTGTCCTTAATGGTGAGCTTTCTGATTTTGCGTGGGTCACTCTTTCTGAGGCAAAAGAGTATGAATTTATAGAAGGCATTTATGAAGAGCTTGAAATGCTTGAGAAACATCTTGATACTGGTAAAGTTGAGGTGTGGGGGAAAGGGAACGGTAAATTGCATGATTAAGATTATAATTTTTGGCAATGTCTTGTCAAAATTGAACAGTTCTTCTTCTGATTGATTTTTCTGGTTCACTAATTTCTTTAAAAAGATATCATACAATAGATGGTTATGAGATATAAGGAAGAAGACTATACAGAATCTAAGGATGAAGATAAGAAGGAAGATTATACAGTCTCTAAGAATGAAGACAAGAAAGATTTTCGCAGGATGCCTGTTATCCATCCATATAAAAAGATACTTGACAAGGCATTCCACAAGGCCAGCATGGCGAGCGAGACAGTGTCTGCCAGAGACAGGCTTTTGCAGATCAGGATAAAGGAATTAAAAAGAGTTGAAACTGCTACTGGTTCTGTTGTTGATTACCTTAATAAAATAGTTGACAAGACACCTCATGTTAATCTTATGCCGCAGTATTATACTGAACTTGTGTCGCTTATTGTTGATAAGGCACAGTTCAAGAAGTCTCTTGGTGCAATCAGATGGGCTGCTGAGAAGTCAAAGTCTCTTGAAACTACTTATAAAAGAAAGCTTAAAGGTGCACAGGCGCGTGATCTTGCAAGAATACGGACTGAGTTTTACGGAAGACTGTCATCTGTTCTTCATCAGATAAGGAGAGATCTTATCTATCTTGAGGATTGCAGGGCGCATCTTAAGAACCTGCCGAGGTTTAAGGAAATGAAGACTGTTGTCATTGCAGGCTTTCCTAATGTGGGGAAATCATCTGTGCTTCGTGCCCTTACAGGTGCTGAGCCTGATATCCAGCCGTATCCTTTTACTACAAAGACAGTAAGAGTGGGTTACCTTGAAAATTCTGTACAGTTTGTGGATACTCCCGGGCTTCTTGACAGGGCTCTTTCAAAGAGAAATAAGATTGAACTGCAGGCAATTATTGCTCTATCTCATCTTGGGGAAATGATTCTTTTTGTTTTTGATCCATCTGAGACCTGTGGCTATAAGATGGATGAGCAGATGAACCTTTACAGGGAGATTAAGACAGAGTTTGGCATTCCTTCTGTTGTCTGCTTCAATAAGATTGACATGTGTGATTCTGCGGCCTGCCAGAAGTATGTGAAAATGGTTGATGAAGATGTGTTTATGGTGTCTGCAAAAGAAGGCAAAGGCATTGATGAGCTTTCAAAGTTCTTTTTGAGAGATATTCTTCCTTCCAAGAAGAAGTTTTATGTTGATATCAATCGCAATTAATATAAATACGGTGCTATATAATATTTGTATAAATGGTGTTACTTTTGGATATAATGTATCAGATTATCCTTCTTTTTTTTCTTTTGATATTGTCAGCATTCTTTTCCGCTGCTGAGATTGCTCTTTTTTCTATTGGCAGGATAGGCAAGCATAAGCTTATGAAGGAGAAAGCCAAGAATGCAGATGTCATAGAGAAGCTTCTTGATGATCCTAATCGTCTTCTTGTAACTATACTTTTTGGGAATAATCTTGTCAATGTATCTGCATCGGCGCTTGCAACTTCAGTCTCTATGTATTTGTTTGGGTCTCTTGGTGTTGGAATCGCTGTCGGTGTCATGACATTTCTTATACTGCTCTTCGGTGAGATTGTCCCTAAAAGCTATGCTGTGCATAATAAGGAAAAATTCGCAAGTTTTGCAGCAAAACCTATATATTTCATGCAGACGACACAAGCACCTTATCTTAAGCTGCTGTCTGCTCTTATCAATAAGCTTATGAATTATTATGGCTTGTCTAATAAGGAAATGTCTCTTGTTACTGAGGAAGAGGTGAAATCTGCTGTTGTTGCAGGCATGGAGGATGGCTCAATAGATCCTGATGAGAAGGAGCTTATACATAATGTGTTTGAATTTGATGATACAGAGGTTAAATCTGTCATGGTTCCCCGTATAAATATGTGCTGTATTGATAAGATCATAAGCATAAAAAAAGTCCTTAAAATTTTGAATGAGACTAATTTTTCAAGGATACCTGTATATAATGATACACGTGATAATATAATTGGTCTTTTGTATGCTAAAGATTTGCTCAAGTATGTGGGTAAGGATATCAATTCTATTTCGCTTGCCAAGATTGTAAGGCCTGCTATCTTTGTTCCTGAAACAAAGAAGATTGATGAGCTGCTCAAAGAGTTCAAGCTGAAAAAAGTGCATATGGCTATTGCTGTTGATGAATATGGCGGTGTTACAGGGCTTGTCACTCTTGAGGATCTTATTGAGGAGCTTGTCGGTGAGATATATGATGAGACTGATGTTTCAAAAGATATGATACGCAAGGTTGATGGCAGGACTTTTGTTGTAGATGGAGAGGCTGAGATTGAGGATATTGAGAGTGTTATAGGTGTGAAGCTTTCATCTGATGATTCTGCATTTGATACTGTAAGCGGTCTTGTTCTTGATAAAATTGGCAGGGTTCCTCTTGAAGGTGAAAAGATCGGGTTCAAGAGATTTACTGTTTCTATTGAAAAGATGGATAACCAGAAGATTATCAGTCTGAAGATTGTGAAGAAGTAGGTTTGTTTTATTTTTTAAGTATATTTATCCTCAGGTGAATGAACTGTTCCGTATAGAAAAAGCAGTTACTAGTTAAACCAATCTCTTATTTTTTAGTTCTTCTATACTCCAGATACTTCCGCAGTCAGTGCAAAGGTAACCGCCATACATCTTCAGATGGTTCATAAACTGCATGTAGATTGAGCCGCATTTTGGGCAGGTTGGCGTTTTTTCTCTTTGCATGGAGTCTTTTTTATTGCAAAGGTTTTTATTTGTTTTGCTTGTTTTTGGTGTTTTGTGTTGTGGAATTGTGTGTTCAGCGAAATTCCGCGATAAGTGTAGAAACTTATTAAAAGCAGGATTTAATAATTGTTATGAAAAATATTTCCATTCTAATAAAAACAAGTAGGCCACTTTCTTGGATTTTGGCACCCATGGTTTTTTTGATGGGGCTTTTAGCTTCTGGAGGCGAATTGTCTTTTTTATCAGCTATACAGGGTTTTTTATTAGCATTCCCTTATTGTATTCTTCTTTATGGTATTAATGATGTGTATGATTATAAATCGGATATGTTAAATCCCAGAAAAAATTTAGTAGAAGGAATAATACTAAAACCAAAGCATCATCAATTTGTTAAAAAAACATCATTTTTTGTTGCTCTAATATTGATTTTAACTTCATTACTTACGTTTAATGCGACAAATCTTTTTGGAATGGTGTTATTATTATTTTTTTCTTATTTTTATTCTGCGCCGCCACTACGATTTAAAGTCAAACCACCATTAGATTCATTTGCGAATGGAATATTGTACTTCTTTGCTCCATTTATAATTGGATTCAGTTTTAATGATGCTCTTGTTAATATTCCCATTAAAGTATATTTAATAGCTATTTGCGTTATGGGCATTCATTCATTTAGTACTATTATGGATTATAGTGTAGATAAAAAAATAGGTGATAAAACATTTTCTGGTATGTTTGGCAAAAGATTTGCATCTCTTTTCGCATTTATTGCCTTTATTTTTGCGTTAAGTTTTGCAGGAATTAATACAGTAATGATTAATTATTATCTTATTTTCTGCAGTATATTGTTTTTGATTGTATCTATTTTTCCATCAGAGAGATTAGCTTCAGTATTTTTCAAGCTAATTTTCCTAGGTTTTATTGTAACTAGTATAATGTTTCTGATATGATAATTGCTCGCAGCCCTATGGAATGATGTTTCAAATTCCCAGAAAGAAAAGTATTGTCGGTATAATCAAGCATCCCATCAGCATTGATCTTCTCACTCCTGTAAGCTGGCAGTGTATTCCAAGTGATGTGGATGTCAATAGGATTATTATTCCATATATGCCTGTGAAGATTATTGTCATTGCTGCCAGGAGTATCAGTATTGTTATGCTTGTCTTTTTGTAGTCTATATTATCTATTATCTTTGTTGCCAGCTTTCCTATATCTAATGTGAGGATTGCTGCGATTCCTGCTGAGAAGAAGGCAATTCCTATGAAGATCTGAAGGGTCTGGGGTGTTATTGTCTCTATCATCTTCTCTACTGCTATAGCTACACCAGACCTTGCGTTTCCTATTAGATATATTGCCAGGAAGGATAGGATTATGTCAATTGTTCCTATCGTGCCTACTGCTATTATGAAACTTCTTGCACCTTTTATCTTTCCTATATGCTGTACCAGCATTGCTGACTGGGATGAGCCAAGTCCCGGGATTATGCCTGCGACAAGACCACCAATGAAGCCTGTTATTGAGCTTTTTATAGTGCCTTTTGTTTTTATCTTTATTTTTGTGTTCTGTTTTGGTATTTCTGCCTTGTCATTTAAGCTCATTATTATGTTGCTCATGCCGAAGAGACCTGCAAAGAGGGGAAACATTATGTAGTTTGCGTTTATCATGTAGGCGTTTAGGGTTACTATGCCCAGGAGGCCGGACAGGATGAATATCTTTATGGTGCCTAATCTATTTTTACTTTTGAAAATTATGTATGCTATTGCGATTATGAGAATTGCTGGTATGTATAGCTTTAGTGCTGTGTATGCAGGTGTTATAAGATTTGCAAGAGTTATCAGGAATATTGCTAAGATTATCATGCCGAAGAGCCCTCCTATGACTGAGAGTGCGAGTGCTTCGTATCCTTTTCCTTTGAAGAGCATGTCGTGGGTTGGAAGGACTGTGAGTGCTGTTGCCGGATCTGGAGCACCGAAGAAGATTGAGGGGATGAAGTCAAGAAAAGAGTGGGTTGTGCTCATCGCTATTATGAAACAGCATAATAGGAGAGGAGGTATATTTTGTGACTGGTAGATTCCAAGAGCAAGTATTGCTATAGTATTTATGTGCAGGCCTGGTATGAGACCTGTTATTATTCCTGCTATAATTCCTGCTATGGCGTATAGGATTATTGTTTCTAGCATGTTTTGGTCTTGGTCTTGTCTCTGTGTTATATGTTTGTGAGCACTTAAGGTGGTGTTTTTTTAGAAAGTCATTTAAATCAGATTGTGCAACTATTTGGTCTATGGGTGTTGTTGAGAACTTTGTAAGACATAAAAATTTCCCTTTAAGGATATTGTTTTTATTACTATTCTTAGTGCCTGTGTTATATTTCAATGATTTCTATCATCATTTTTATGTGTATCTTACTGGCAATGTACTTACAGATATCATAACGCAGCAATGGCATATTGTGGTGTTGTGCATAGTTGTTTTTGTTGCGTTCCTGGTTCCCCTGTCATATAGGAGGAAGACTAAATGGGCTGAGCGCGGTCTTGTAGGTGCATTTTTTGTTTCCTTGTTTGTGGAAATGTATGGGATACCTTTGACAATTCTTTTTGCGTCAAAATA
>JAUVES010000023.1 GCA_030594675.1 Candidatus Nanohaloarchaea archaeon | reverse complement strand
ACATCGTAATTCTCATCCATTTTATCACACCTACAGGTTTGTCGTGAGCTTTAATGCGCCGAGGGGGCAGAAATTGATGCATATTGCGCATTCTGTGCATTTGCTTTCATCGATTTCTATTGCCATGTTTCTTAGAGTGAGCGCATCTTTCGGGCATATTGAAACGCATCCGCCGCATGATAGGCATTTGCTTTTATCAACCTTTAATGTCACATAAATCACCTGTTTGTCTCTCTTGTATCTCCTGAATTATATCTTTATAGAATATTGTTAAAAATTAATAAAACTAACTGATGATTGCCCTGATGTGTAACTTATACAACAGTACATGCTTTGGTTCATTATGCATATATATTTATTTTTGCGTTTTTTATCGTATATAAAGCATATACTGACGATGAAAAAGCTTGAAAATAGATTAATCTAACCAAAATTTTCATGATTTTTTATGAATCTAAGTGTCATACACACGATCTGGAGATGAGAGTATGAATTGCAATTCCGGTAATAACCGGAGCGACAACAAGGGTCCCGGGCATATGGGTCCTGGCGGGAATCAAATGGATAATCGTAATTCCGATGTTTTTGCCAAGGCTGAAAACAGGAAAACTGTAAAGATTGATGAAAAAAAGAAATGTGTTCTCTTTGCTCTTAACCCGAGACTGTACCCGCAGACTGTTGTGATGAGGGCATCTTACAGGTTTATCGATGATTTTGATGTTGTTGTCGACGGTGATCCTCTTTCGACTATTTCTGTGACTATCAAAGCAAAGAAAGAGGATGATGCTTCTTATTCTGAGCTGGAGGAACTTGCAGCTGCGTTTTTCAGGGAACTGATTCATGCGAACGTTGAGGAGACGCAGGCGCGCAGGTATGCAGATACGAGGAACGCTTTAATCGGGGCGGCTTTGAGGAGCATGATGCCGTCAGTTGCTGCCAAAGAGAAGAGTGATGAGAAGAGCACCAAAAAGCCTGATTCTTCGGGAAAGAGCACAGATAAGTGCGGATGCTGTTGATTTTTAGTTGATGTTCGGCTTTATGAGTTTGAGGTATATTTCGCATTCATTGCATTTCGGATTTTTGTCTCCTGTGTTCAATATTGCTGCTTTTTTTAGGAGTGTCTCGCAGTAGTTGCAGCTTTTGCAGTCAAGTGTGCATTTTTGCATGTTTTCAAAGTATTTTAGTTTGTCGAGGACCTTGTTGTTTATGAATGTAAAATAGCATTTCATGCTTGTCATGTCAAGGATGTCCAACAGGTCGCCGTTGTATTGTTCGTCTATGTATGCCTTTAGTGTTGTTTCGATTTGGGATGTTGGTAATGTCCTTGTAGCAAGCTTGAAGTGGTCCACAAATGATTTGTAGTGCTTTATGTCTTCGGGCCTTATGAATGGTATATGAAATATTTTTGCAGGATCTTTTGAGATGATTGTTATGCATGAGCGGATGAGGAATTGTTTGTCCGGAACCCTGTGTGCAAGTGAGTTGAAGTGCATTTTTCGAAACGGGCAGTTGCTTAGGCATCCTTCGTTTGCAAGAAGTTTTATTTTTAGTCCTGTTTCTTTTTTTATTTTTTTAATGAGGCTGAGATTCCTGTTTATGTCTCTGTCTATTGTCAGCACATCTATGCCCATGTCTTTCAGGTATAGGGCTTGCTCAAGGTTTGATGTGTAGCAGTTGATTGAGGAATGGAGTTCAAGCTGGGGTATGCTTTTTTTGATTTCAGTGATGTAGAATGGGTTTGTTATGGCTGCGCTTTTCAAGCCGATGCCTGCCAGTGTTTTTAGGTAGTCTGTTACTTTTTTCATGTGCGAAGTGTTTGCGCATAATGCGCCTTCGCATGTTGCATTGAGGAGAATTTGGGAGTCGATTCCGTGTTTTTCGCATGTTTTTATCACGGTTCGGATGTTTGTCTTATAATTTTTTTCAATAGGACGATTTCTGCCGGATGTTAGATATGTTGGCGGCATTGGAAAGTATAGACTATCTATCCGGTTAGCATAGGCGTCCAGAAGTTCAAGCATTTTTGGGTCCTGATTGTACCCTATCGAATATTTTGTTTTTGTTGCCATTTATTTTATTTTACAGCGATAATAATTTATATATGCTCGTGCAACTTATAATATATTGTTCTCAGTCTATGGGCGGGTTGTATGAGTATACGTGATAAGATTAAGAAGATTAGGAAGTGCGATATTTTTAAGATAAACAATGAAAAAACAGGTGTTGTCAATAGTCTTGTGATGCTTGGGTCTATTGGGTCTGTTCTTGCTGTGGTTGAGCATGAAGTGTATGCGGATGTTAGCTGTAATAGTGATGGTGAAATTACAGATACTAACGTGGCCTCTGATATTATCATTGATAAAAGCCAATGGAAAAATCACTGCTGGAACTGGTCATGGTGCTGGTGCTGGTCATGGGGGTGGGGTTGGGGTGCGTCAAGTTGATGGCTCTTTTCTGTTTTTTTATTGTATGCTATAATAGATTGTATTTATGATGACAACAGAGACATGTGGTTGCAGTTTGCGGCCGCTGGAGTTGGATGGCAGCATCTATTGCGGGCTTGGATTTAGTTGTGATAATGATTGCATTTTATGTGTTGCTAATAATGGCGAGAAGCATGAAAATATGAGCACTTCAGCGATGATTTCTTATTTTGACAGGATTATTGAAAACAAGAATCTTACAATCCAGATATCAGGCGGGGAGCCCACTGTCAGGAACGATTTTCTGTATTTGATGGAGTATTTGTCTTTAAAGGCACCATTGATTACAAAGGTGCTTCTTTCCAATGGAAGAAAGTTTTCTAATATGGATTTTACAGCAAAGGTCGCAGTTTATCCCCCTGTATGTGTTCTTGTGCCGATTCACTCCTGTGAGCCGAAACTTCATGATACGATTACAAGACGGGTGGGCAGTTTTAATGAGACTGTTCTTGGTATCAGGAATATGATTGAGTATAAAATAACGGTTATTCCAAAGATTATTGTGAATAAGCTGAATTATAAGCTGTTGCCTGAGTTTGTGGAGTTTGTGGCACAGACTTTCCCTGAATGCGGGGCTGTTGGCATTGATACCATGGACCTTCTTGGGGCTGCTGGTGTGAATAAGGAAGTGCTTAAGATAAAGCATATTGATTCTGCACCTTATATAGAGAAAGCAATAGATGTTGCAGTGAAGTACGGTTTGCATGTTTCTGTTATATATATGCCTTTTTGCCTTGTTGAGGAAAAATACAGGAAGTTTATCAGTCCTGACCAGTCTATTGTTATGTATAAGGACCCGCGGGATGAAAGGCTGAAGGGGAATCTTACGAAAGAGCGGGGTACTGTTGATGCATGCGGAAAGTGCAAGTATGTGGGAGAATGCCCGGGCACTTGGTATAGTTATTTCAGGGAATTTGGATATGATGAGTTGAAGCCGATCTATGATTGATGTTTTATTTGTTTTTGTTCACTGAAAATTTAAATGTGCGCTGCGATTTATTGGATGTGCGCAAGCTGAGAGTTGTGTTGTTATGTCTACTGTGTCTGTTGAGCCAAATGTGATGAAGCCGGTGATTAATGAATATTTTTCCCGTAAACTGGCTAATGGGAAGGTTCTTGTTGCGACCCGCCACGGGTCATGGTCTCTTCTTTCAGGGGAGCAGTTTGATATGCTTGATAAAGAGGAGCTTGTTTCTGATAAGATGCTTTTGCGCGAGCTTGAGGAAAAGGGTGTTGTTCTTACTGAAGATGGTGTGAGGAAGATTGTGCACTCATATAGCAGTCATTATTTTCATCTTGCTGATTCAAGGCCATTATGCATTGTGTATCTGACGAATAAGTGCAACCTTGCCTGCAAATACTGCCATTCTGATTCGTGTTCTGATTCTTCTGAATTGTCATCTGAGACTATGGAGAAGATTGTGGATTTTATCTGCAGTATGCCGCAAAAGCATATTGCTCTTGAGTTCCAGGGTGGCGAGACTCTTTTGCGTTTTGATATGCTTAAGAAGTTCTTGAAACTGTTTGATGAGAGGGTTAAGGCTGCGGGTAAGATTGTTGAGTCGAAAGTTATTGTGTCTAATCTGACGCTTATGAATGAAGAGATTGCTGAGTTTATCCTGGATAATAATCTCGGGCTTTGCACGTCTCTTGACGGGCCAAAAGAGCTTCATGATAAACAGAGGCCGTTTTTGGATGGGCGAGGCTCTTATGATGTGATAATGAAGTGGGTTGATTATTTTTCCGTGCGCGGCAGGAGATTGAGCTTTCTGCCGACCATCACATCCA
This sequence comes from Candidatus Nanohaloarchaea archaeon, assembly GCA_030594675.1. GTDB lineage: Archaea > EX4484-52 > EX4484-52 > EX4484-52 > GLR71 > GLR71. The sequence continues at coordinate 3,857 of JAUVES010000023.1, read as the reverse complement.
ATTCTCTGATGTATGACCCTAAGTTATTGGTGGATGAGTATATGAAAGTTGGTGCGAAATGTATTATGTTTAGGCCGGTTTATGGAGTTGGGAGAAGTGCTGCTGATTATGAGTTGTTGATGGAGCCTGAGGATTATTTTGAGTTCTGGAGGAAGGCTCTGGATTATATGGTTGAACTTTCTATGGATGGCAAGGTGTTTTATGATAGAACTGCGCAGAGCATGCTTATTAGTATTTTTACTGACCGGAGAAGTGATATGTGCATGAGGCGGCCCTGCGGTGCAGGTATTGCCCAGTTTGCGTTCTATCTGGATGGTTCTATTTATGCATGCGATTTAGGCAAGAAGAATGATGTATTTAAGCTTGGGAATGTTATGTCATCAAGCTATGAGGATGTTTTTTTGAATACTATTCAGCTTCGCGCTAATACTTCTGAGTTCCAGCCTCTTTGCGATACGTGTGTTTATGGTGCTTTTTGCAATACATGCATGTGCAAATCATATGCGCGCTTTGGAAAGGTTGTGCCTATGACGCCGCTTGATTTTGATTGCAAGGTTAACAAGATGATGTTTGATTATATTTTTGAGAAGATGGATGATCCGGTCTACAGGGCTGTTTTCGAGATGTGGGTGCGGTTGAAAACATGATTGATATAGTTTTTGAGTATTTTTTGAAGGTTTTTGTGTTTGTTATTATTCTTCGCGCTCTTAAAGTGTTTGATATGCATTCTGTCCTGATTTATGTTTTGTTTTGTTTTGTCTCTTTTTTTGCAGCTCCCACGAGATCGATGCCTGAGTTTTGATTTTTTGCATTTTTCTTTTCCTTTTTTTGTATGTGATCCTGGTTTCTCTCAGGAATTCTGTCAGGACCGGGTTTTTGCGGTTTCTGCGCCATGTAGGTGGTCTTTTTTACAGTAAGAAGGATATATTTTATTCGGTTTTTCTGATATGTTTTTTTATGATGGCTTCTGGTGTAGATAACTGGGTTTTGCTTTTTTTTGGCAGTTTCCTTGGGTTTCTTTTTTTGTCATGGGCTGCAAGGAGGGTGAATATCCGGAAGTATGATAAATATGGTGTTATTAGCTGCAGGAATGCTGCGATTGTTAGTGCAATTGCTGGTCTTTATTATTTGCAATTTGTGATTATGATATACTCGATGGTTATCGGGCTTGTGTATCTTGCGCTTTTTGTTGTTTTCTCGTTTGTGTCTGACACTTTTACTTTTAAGTGCCCGGTTGATGGATTGAAAGAGGGGATGATAAGTGCTGAGTATGTTGTGAGGAAAGGAAAGAGATATTATAGGAAATCGTTTCATTCTATTACACCGCAATCTTTTTTGAGAGGGAGAATTATGCTTAAGATGGATAAGGAGTCTGTCGTTGTCAGCCCGCTGAGGGCGCTTACATCAGAGGATGTTGATTTTCTGAAGAAGACGGGCAAAAGCAGGGATTTTGATACCCTGTATGTGCAGGATTCTGTTGATATGAGGGTGTTTGTTGTTCTCGGGATTGCTTTTGTGGTTCTTGTAAGGTTTTTTGTGGTTGTTTAGTTGGGCATGACGCACGGGATATTTCTCTAGGCCGCCGTTGTTGTGAATGATTTATCTTTTTCTGTGGCTAAATCAGCGTCACGGCCATCAGCACGGGAGCATGTTATTTCGTAGTTATAGTTGGTTTCGGATGTGAGGCCATCGACTGTAATTTCATGTGATGTGCCTTCACTTGTGGGGTTTTTGCCATTTACACTGAGTGTACAACTGGACTGCAGGCCAGTATTCCAGCTTATTGTGGCAGCGGTAGGTGCTACGACTACCTGCAGGTTTGATATTTCAGGTGGTTTCGCAAGTGTCGTGAATGTGCCTGGATGTTCGGTTGGTGTCATGCAACCATTAGGCAGGATTCGTATAGTGTAGCTATATGTCGTGTACGGAGAGAGCCCGGTAATATCTCTCTTGAAGTTTTCGAAAGGAGCGTTTGGATCTTCACCATCGGAATGCACATAGGCACCTTCTTCACCTTCCTTTATCTGCAAATCTACTTCATCAGGATCTGTAGCAGAGCATTGTTTCTCACCATTTTCATAGCAGTATTCAAATGAGGCTTCTACCCCTCTTGCAAAAGAGGTCCATTTAACGGTTGCTGTGTAGGATGTTGTGCTTTCTTCTATGTTTTTTATCTCTATATCTGGTATTTCTTCAACCACATTTACAATGACGTCTGCAGATGCTGAATTATCTAATGCATCGTATGCGGTTGCTTCTATACGAAAGTTCCCGGGGCGGAAGCTGGAACCTAGCAGGTCTAATATATTAAAGGTATGTGAATAGGGTGATGGGCCTGATAGTGGGACTTCATCCAGTTTGTCGTCCAGCTTGCCTTCATGGCAGCCGTGAGCAGGAGTGGGAGGCTTGCATGTTTCTATTGCCGGGTTGTCAGTTAATTCTTTGTCATAGTATAATGTAAGTACGACCCGGTCCATGCCATTGTCTTTAGCATCCACTTCCACGTATACACTTGGACCTGATGTTTTTCCGAAATCATCGAATGATGGTTTTATGAATTCTATTTCCGGTGGTGTCTGGTCCGCATTCGTTGTAAATGAATATGTACCGGATGTGTGGGTTTCACTGCCTGCCCTGGATTCGATTTTACAATTGTACTCTTTTGAAGGCTCAAGTCCAGATATTGTGACTATATGAGCCACCACCTCTGATGTATCTGCGACCTCTTTTGTGCCGGTTGTGTCATCAACCGGCCAGTACTTTATTATGCATGTAGAGGGCTTGTTTGTCTCCCAGCTAAGTGCCGTTGATGTGTCTTTAGCATACCCGGAAGGTGTTGTTGGAGGAGATATTATCTCAAGTGGCCCGTCATGGGATGCAAAAGCATAGGCTACAGTTATGCTGCCGTATGGATTGGTGCATGGTGTTGTGTGGTCATCGCATTTGTGCGGAGTCGCAGCCAGATCACCACAGCAGTTCATGTCAACTATGGGCACTGTGACATAGAATTTGAATTCTGGGTTTTCCCATGTATTTGTGGCAGTGTCGTAGATTTTGTAGTCTTCATCTGTGATTTTTACGTATATACTCAGGTTTTTCAGGATGTATCTGTGGTCGTAATGCATTGTGCACCTGTTCCGGTTCTGGTAGTTGTATGATGTGCTTCCGCAGCCGTGGCATTGATAAGCAGCGCAACACGCGGGGTCCCTGTAGAGATACTCGTACGTGGCGTCGATGTATTCTGCGTATTCGAAGTTTTCTGATTCAATGTATTCAGGAGCATGAAAATTATCTGTCATGATGTATGTATTAGCAAATGCGGAGCTTGTACCCCCCCCCCTCCACGACCACCACCGACTACTTACCCTATATATCCTGCGATCAGCTGTGGGGTCGCTTGACATGCATGCTGGTTTATTAACATTGGTTGTGCCATGTTCCGCATAGTCTGCCTCGTCCAGTTTTATCAGCCATGTCATGCCGTCTGATTGCTCTATATCTCCAAATTCAAGTGCTATCTCATCCAGTGTGTCGGAAATTTCACTGTAGATTTCGTCTCTCGTGTATGATTGCACCGGGTCGCTTAGGCACCAATTGGGGTCCATACAATTCGGGTATCCGCATTGATCCGCGGAACCTTCAAAATGGCCATATTGGTCAAATTCGTGGAGCATAACCCATAGCCTGCTCTGGAGCATCTGCTGGGAAACATCCGTGAATTTTTCTGCATTGTCATAGAGTGTGTAGTAGCGGATCTTTGTCTCTTCTGTGATGATGCCGCTGTCGCGAAGCTCTGCAAGCTTTAGCTTCTTCTTTTTGAAAAAGGGGTTGTCCATGTATGATGTGATGCTGTCTGC
>JAUVES010000044.1 GCA_030594675.1 Candidatus Nanohaloarchaea archaeon | reverse complement strand
ACATCGTAATTCTCATCCATTTTATCACACCTACAGGTTTGTCGTGAGCTTTAATGCGCCGAGGGGGCAGAAATTGATGCATATTGCGCATTCTGTGCATTTGCTTTCATCGATTTCTATTGCCATGTTTCTTAGAGTGAGGGCATCTTTCGGGCATATTGAAATGCAGCCGCCGCATGATAGGCACTTGCTTTTGTCGACTTTTAATGTCACATAAATCACCTGCTTGTCTCTCTTGTATCTCCTGAATTATATCTTTATAGAATATTGTTAAAAATTAATAAAACTAACTGATGATTGCGTGCAATAAGACGCGTCTTATATGTTTGTGCAATGCATGGATGCATGCTTCGCTCAAGCACAGTAATGCGCAGTCTTTTGTGATATTCGTCAGGCTCACGTCCACCCCGTTTATTGTTTGTGGTTGCGCTTATTCTGCTTATTTTTGACCTGACGAATATCTGTGGCATCAGAAAATATCTCATCTTTTCATATACACCCAGTTCTCGAATACTTTTCGGTATTTAGCATCATTCATTTTCTCAAAAAGATATGTAAACATCATTTTGTTGAGCTTACAATCAAAACTCTTTGGAGTTTGACCAACAATGCTTTTGAAATCAGAGAAGGTCCTACAAGCACATGAATGACAATATGGGCTAAAAACACATGTATCGCATAAAGGATAAAACTCTGTTGATCTTGTCCTTAACTCTAATGTGTTTAAAAGTACTTCTTGGCAGCTATTATTGACAGTTCCTATTTTAAATTCAGGAATGCTTTTTGACAAATCGCACGCGTGAATGGAACCGTCACAGGTAAAAGAGAGTTGTGAAATGCCTGCACCGCAGGGCCTGCGCATACACATGTATGGACGGTAAGGGGTTAACATATTTCGCAACATACGCTGCGCCATGGCATCATATACTTCACTTCCTTTTTCAGATAGAGTTATCAGGTATTCTATAGCATCTTTCCAGAACTCAAAAAAATCTTCTGCCTTAATGATGTCTTTTTTATTGTTGGCCCGGCCAATTGGATTAACAGGCCTTGACAGGAACACATCACAACCCATTTTTATATATTCATCGATAATGCTTTTTGCGCCATATTGCAAACTCAGCCGGGTAATTGTGGGCAAAAGATTTACTCTCTTTCTTCTTTCCTTAAAATAATCAACCCACTTTACTACAATATCATAAGACCCCGCACCATCCAGATACTTTCTTTGCTGATCATGCAATTCCTTTGGACCATCGAAAGAAGAGCAAATTCCAATCTTTTCCTGCATTATGTATTTTGCTATATCTTCGTCCATCAAGACCAGATTCGTTACAATCCTTCTCGAAATTATTCTTTTATTTTTGAAATTTGCCATTCTGGTATCGATGTTTGTTAGAAATTGCTGAATTTGATCAAATCTCACCAGAGGTTCGCCGCCCTGGAATTCGATACTGATTTTCTCGAAAGGCAGCTCGCTTATAAATTCCGAAGTAGATTTCAGGATGTCTTCGTCCATATCAGAGCCGGTGAAATCAGGAGGATTTGCTGATGCAAGACAATAGGTACATCTCAGAGGACAGCGATTTGTTATGTTTATTGTGCATAGTATATTTTTAGTTTTCAAAAACAAGTAATTTGCAGAGTATCTGTTGACTATCTGTTTTACGTTTTGCTTGGTTATAATTATTCCCGTATTCTCCAGTGTATCAAAAAGAGTCTTATTCTCGGAAAATGTGTTGTGTATTAGCTGACCATATTCATCATCATCCAGCATTAGCCAACATCCATGTCGTGTGGTGACCAATATTTTGTTTTCATTGAGCCGTTTGCTGAAATACTCATTTAGTGAATACACTTTCTCATCTTTAACCTGCGGGCAAATTTGCATATTATCCCTTTAATATAGGCTTTAACTCATCTGTGCCGTAATATTTGTAATAATTATACCATGTCCCTGAACAATTACTCTTATAAATGCATGGAGCACACTTATCAGCTGTTCCATAAAACAAGCTAACGCTCGAACTCTCTTCTTCAGGGCTTTTGCACATTATCGTTGTCCTGTTCTTCAATCCTACGTATTCCCTGTAGCTTTCATCAAAAAGACACAGGGGTATAGAGAAAATCCTTATTTTCAGATTATACTTATTGGCACAATCTATTGCCTTTTGGACATAAGGTATACAATCCGGTAATTTATATGCGAGAGAATCTCTGTCTTCCAGCGCCTTTCCAGATATGTCTAAACCATTAATCGTTATTCCTTCGCATTCCGGAAATGTCTGAGCTACGAATTCTACGAATTCCGGCATTTTTCGATAGTTCACCTTACTTAATACAACTTTTATGACCACATTGAGCCGGTACTCGTAAAGGTTTGATATTCCCTGGACTGTCTCGTTGAAGCTTCCTTTTCTCTGGCTGATTTTGTCGTGCAGTTCTGCATTGTGCCCGTGAAGCGCCACCATTATTGATTGTGGCGGAAACTCAGCCAATTTGCTCACAAAGTTAAGGTCTGAAAATCTTCGTCCATTACTGAGCAATATGTACGGGATATTAATTTGAGTATATAAATATTCAATTAAGTAGAGCAAATCGGGCCTTATTGTTGGCTCGCCTCCCGAAATTTCCATTTCAATATTTTTGTAATTACGATATCTCTCAAAAAATGCAATTACTTCCTGTGTGGACATATTTTTTGTCCTTCTTTCACAATCTACAGCGCAATGCAGGCAGTTATTATTGCATGCATAACCCATTGAAAAATATATTCTATCTTTCATTTTTTTCATTATATCTACCTATTTGTCAGAATAATATTCTTCAGGGTGAAACATTTGAATGGTCGTCATAATCACGCCAAGCATGGTCCCACCAGCAATGATTTCCCCATTCGATGTCATCTATTCCGAAATCCTGCGAGATTATGTTGGTGTTAGTTATGACTCCATCATCACATGTGGGCTGTGCATGCGCTTCATGATGCATTGCAGATAAAGTTCCTGCGACTGCCCCCAAAAGAACCAGACCGTTGATTACTCCTGTTTTTTCTTCCTCTGAAAGTTTCCAAAAACCATCTTTTCTTCTCTTTTTAAGCTTATCGTGAATGTTCATCAGAATCACAATTATCCTTCTTATCGTCTTTTTCTTCTTTTTCATTTGCATCTGATTGTAGAGATAGAGGAATCATGTTCTTCAATGCAGCTCCAATCAGTGCATTTCTCGTGTCAGCATATCTTCTTGCCTGGGTTTCCTCGACGTTTGCGTGTATCAACTCTGCGAAGAAAGCATTTACCAGCTCTTCCATATCCTCTTTGCCTGCCGTGTCCCCTAGTTTTATTTTAAATCTGACAAAGATGTCTGATAATGGGTCCCCATCCACGATCACATTGAAATCGTCAATAAAGCGATACGTTGCCCTCATTACAACGGACTGCGGGTACAAGCGGGGATTTAGACAAATGTCAACTGCTTTGTTCTTCACATCGATTTTTATGTTATCTTTGCACTTGTTTCCTGTTTTTTCCATTTTACCACATGTAGACTATATTATATTTCTTGTAATTAATAAAACTTTCTATGCGTGGATATTCTTTATTCTTGGTTGTGTAAGAAACTTGGTTAAAATAGGTTTTTGAATCCAAAAATATGTTTGGAACCACCCCGCATATTATTTGACCAAAAATGGATGTGGTGTTTATTCCAAATATACCCCATTCGTGTGCCATGGACAACTAACCAGATAGAAAGAATGATGAGAGATATCAGAAAGAGAACGAAAAAGAAAGGCATGTGCTGGTCGGAATCGGGTCTGATGAGGATGATATCATTGAATCTTAAGAGATACGTGGTGCCATTCAAGCAAAGGAAATATTTAAAGTTGTTTGCTGATAATAGATGTGTTGGAGTGGAAGTTTAACCAACTTTTAAACGCTACCAGCTTTTTGTTTTCAAAGATGCAGGATAAAGACTATTGTAGGGTTTTTGAGAAGTGGGCGGTGGGAAAGTGATGATTGAGTATCTGCTTAAGGTCATTGTGCTGGCTGTGGTTCTGAGGTATCTTCGCGTGCTTGATATCCAGTCAATCCTGATGTTTGCTGTGTCGTCTTTTTTGCTTTTTTTCGCGTACGGGGTGCCCCGTATCCCGGAATTTATTGTTTTTTGCACAATGAGTATCTTCTTTTTGTGGATTAGTGTTTTTGCAGTGGTTGATAATTGGGATAAATTCAATTTGAGGTCTGTGAAGTTGTCTTTTTTGGGGAAATATTTTAAGTTTTTTTGCACGATGATTGTTATCTCGTTTTTTATGCTGCAGTTGTTTGAGTTTGCAGATGGTGTTCTTTTGTATGCCGGGGCTTTGGCTGTTTATTTTATCCTTGTTCTTGCACAGGAAAAATATGGCGCTTATTTTCAGAAGTTCGGCTTTGTAAGCTACAGGAATGCTTTTCTTGTGATTGTTCTTTATTGTGCTCTCTTTTTGAAGTATGGACTGGCTCTGCAGCTCCTGGCTTTTGGGTTTGTTTATGTTTTGGTATTTCTGCTTTACAGGATCCTTTACAACTCCTTTACTGTCTGTGTCAAAGCTGACGAGCTTGCGCCAGGCATGATTCTTGCTGAGCATATTGTGAAGAAAGGCAGGACATATATGAAATCAGGTGTGTTTTTCATTAATCCGTTGTCTGTTTTTCGGACAATGTTTTCGCGGAAAGTCCGCGGGGAAAAACTGGTTTTCGGGTCATTCAGGTCCCTGAGCGAAGGGGACATAAGGGTTATTAAGAAGATCATGAGCACTTACGGGATTGACGATATCAGAGTGCAGAGGATGGTTGATATGCGGCCTTATGTTCTTGCAGGGGTTTTGGTTTTGTTTTTTGCACTGTATCTTGATATATTCTTTTTACACTGATGCGTCAGTAACAGGATAGGGATTTGCGCAGGGGGTTGACATGTCGCTGCAGAGTTGCCCGTCACAGCAGTTGTCGTCAACGAGCGGCATTGTGACATAATATTTAAACTCAAGGTTCTCCCAACTGTTGGTTTCTGTATCGTAGTATTTGTATGCTTCATCTGTGATTGTGACTTGTATTTTCAGATTTTTCAGGATGTACCTGTGGCGATAGTGCATGTAGCAGGTTGTTGTTCGTGGTTCGGAACAGTCAGGCTTAGAACTGCCCGAGTTTACAGAGTAGTGGTTGCCATCACATGAACTATGGGAGGCGCTGCACCCGCAACACTCACCGGATTCGAACCTGCCTTTTTTATACTCGTAGTGCTCGATGTTATGGCCGCTGCAGGACTCTACTCCTGAACAGGCTAATATGTCCTTGTTAATCATATCTGTACATCCATCCAATTCTGCTAATTTTAGTTCCCATTCTAATGCCTGAGTATCTGTAGCGGTGTTAAGTTCAGATGCTATTTCTTCCAGTTCTGTTTTTATCGCATGCGTAAAGTGATTTGTATGATATGCTTGAACAGTATCCTCCGGGCAGTCGCTGCAGTCCGGCGGACACCGGCTATAGTCACAGAATTCCTTTTCCGGGTCGCTTGTGTCGTTGAAGTCATTGTCTAACCTGTTCCAGAGACGGTATTTTAGAAGAGCTTCTGAGATGTCCGCGAATTTTTCTGCATTGTCATAGAGTGTGTAGTAGCGGATCTTTGTCTCTTCTGTGATGATGCCGCTGTCGCGAAGCTCTGCAAGCTTTAGCTTCTTCTTTTTGAAAAAGGGGTTGTCCATGTATGATGTGATGCTGTCTGC